>JBHHXU010000094.1:0-6229 GCA_046757185.1 Thermodesulfobacteriota bacterium | reverse complement strand
AGGAATAACCTGAAAATTGCTTGACTATGCCTCTTTTTTCACTTACATTACAAACCCGTTTTGTAAGCAAGAAGGTGCAATTCTCTCTAAATGGTCTCTTGGGGGATCGTCTAATGGCAGGACGGCGGACTCTGACTCCGCTAGTCTAGGTTCGAATCCTAGTCCCCCAGCCAGATCCACTGTTACATCAATACGTTATATTCTGAAATACCGTGAAATGTGTGCCCCCGAACTCTCCTCATAACATTACACCGAAAAGAGAGAGGATATTATCGAGGATGGTCGATCAACCTGCAGAGCGTTTTTAGAGAAAATTATCCTCTGAAATAGGGTTGTTGTAGCGACTCCTCTTCCTCTTTATCTCCGCTATCTTCCTTCTTAACCGGTCTAAGCTTTTAACCACCTTATTGTCATAAGTGAGAGGAGCTATTTTCATCCCTTTCATTTTGTTATTTACTGCGTAAGTCCTCGTTATTTTAACCCCATACGTTTGACTCTTCATTGCGGTTCCCTCCCTTCTTTTGCAATGCTGTGCATTAGACAAAATCGCAGATTTACCTTTATAAACTGGAAGATATTCCTGCGACTATGAAAGCAGAATAGATAGACATCAACCGCCAGCTAATAAGTAAAAGTGTGAAGGTTAATGTTCAAGCTTTCGTCTACGGGAAAAATCCAACTACTAAATAATTGCTAAGAATTATATCAGTCGGACTTCCAGGAGGATGAGGAAATCAGATATCTAGGGAAACCAGATAGAGAGAAAGGATAACTTATTCAACAAATTTCCTATAACATTAATGGATGCATTTGTCAATAGTTAATTATCTTCTGTTAATTATCTTCTTCTTGTTACTATCTTCATATCTTGACATCCCCGCAAAACCGTACTACCCTTTACTTCCTCATGACAGCGACTCTCTTGTGTCTCGAAGGCTTACTATGACCGTAAGGAAAACCGACCGCTCATCCGATTTCATCAGGGAAATCATTGACGCCGACCGGGCAGCCGGAAGATATGGAGGCAGGGTGCACACACGATTCCCCCCCGAGCCGAACGGCTATCTCCATATCGGTCACGCAAAGGCGATGTCTCTGAGCTTTGGCATTGCGGAGGAGTACGGCGGGCTCTGCAACCTCCGCCTCGACGACACAAACCCGATAAAGGAGGAGTCCGAGTACGTTGAGGCGATCAAGGAGGACATTCGGTGGCTCGGGTTTGACTGGGGTGACCGCCTCTACTTCGCCTCCGACTATTTCGACACACTGTACGACTGGGCAATCGAGCTCATCAGACAGGGCAATGCCTATGTATGTGATCTCAACGATGAGGAGATCCGGGAGTACCGCGGCACGACGGTCTTCACCGAGAATGGAAAGCGCGAAACCCCGCCAGGAAGGGAGAGTCCCTACCGGGACCGTTCGGTCCAGGAAAATTGTGACCTCCTTGAGCGGATGCGGAGGGGCGACTTCCCTGACGGAGCGAAGACAGTGCGGGCAAAGATAGACATGGCCCATCCGAACCTCAATATGCGCGATCCGGTCATGTACCGCATCATGCACGCCGAGCATCACCGCACCGGCGGGAAGTGGTGCATCTACCCCATGTACGACTGGGCACACGGCCAGTCCGATTCCATCGAGGGGGTTACTCACTCCCTCTGTGACATCAGCTTCGAGAATCACCGCCCCCTCTATGACTGGTTTCTCGACCGGCTCGGAGTCCACCATCCCCGGCAGATCGAATTTGGCCGATTGAACCTTACACACACCGTCACGAGCAAACGGATGCTCCGGGAGCTTATTGAAGAGGGGTACGTAACGGGGTGGGACGACCCCCGATTGCCGACCCTCTGCGGCCTCAGGCGCCGTGGTTACACTCCTGAGGCAATCCGCGACTTCTGCAGCCGCACCGGAGTGGGTAAGAGCGAAGGCATTGTGGAGATACAGCTCCTTGAGCACTGCCTGCGTGAGCACCTGAACAGAATAGCGCCGAGGGTCATGGCGGTGTTGAAACCCCTCAAGGTGGTCATTACCAACTATCCCGATGATCAGGATGAGGAGCTTGATGCCGTCAACAACCCTGAGGATGCATGCGGGGGAATACGGAAGGTACCTTTTTCACGGGAGCTCTATATAGAGGAGTCGGATTTCATGGAGGAGCCGCCCGGAAAGTTTTTTCGTCTGGCCCCCGGCCGGGAGGTACGCCTGCGTTACGCCTACTTCATCACCTGTCACAAGGTTGTCAAGGATGAGGGGGGAAATGTCGTAGAGGTCCGCTGCACCTACGACCCCGAGACGCGCGGAGGAGACGCACCGGACGGGCGGAAGGTAAAAGGGACCATCCACTGGGTCTCCGCACGGCACGCCGTCAAGGCGGAGGTTCGTTTGTATGACTACCTCTTTTCAGGAGAGGATCCGACTTTTGTAGAGGAAGGAGAGAGCTGGAAGGACAACCTGAATCCCGATTCGCTTAGAGTTCTCTCTGACTGCTATGTCGAGCCCGGCCTCGCATCCGTCGAGCCCGGCTACCGGTGCCAGTTTGAACGTACCGGCTATTTCTGCATGGACCCTGACAGCAGACCGGACAAGCCGGTCTTCAATCGAACCGTTGCGCTCAGGGATTCATGGAAGAAGAGCCGGGAAAGAGAGGAAAAGAGATGAGTTGGATTGATACAAACAATAAAGGTTAATGGGGCTGAGGAGGGCGAACCCGGTCGAGCCTTACCCTTTCCCATTGTGCCCGGGAGTAGTCGAGAGGGCGCGTCAGTTCCTTTAATAGCCGGTCGATCGAATCAGTGCCGTTCTCCATCTCTATACCCATGACACTCATTGCCGAATTACGCTCGGCGACGGGAATCGGGCCGCTTGCACAACTCTCGTCACTCTCAGCCGGGTGACAGAGACCAAAGTTATGCCCCAGCTCGTGCATGATATTCTTCGCCTGGTAGAGGGATGTGTCGGGATCGAGAATGAGGGGCCGGGATCGAACGGCAAGGTTTCGCCCGGGTCTCTCCGCCCATCCCCACGCCTCCTGCGAGAGCTTCTCCGCCAGGACAAGGAGGTGCGCATAATTTGCCGCACTGCCGTGAATGTACTCTCTTCTCATAGCGCGAACGTGATCTAGGGTGAGCGCGTGGCCCCTGGGAAGAGGCTCACCGGTGTGCGTCATGAGGCCCGGTGCTACCATGGGCAATTTTTCACTCTCCTCATAAGCGATAGAGAGGTTAAAACCACGCTGCCGGAATCGGGATAAGAGCAGGTCACGTGTTAACGGCGTCATGGCCCAATCGCTGTGTGTATAGCCAACGACGAGGAGGATGTCCCTTGCAGTCGGATCACCGATACCCACCCCTTCTTCAGCGAGTTCTCCCTCCTCCCAGTCCAGGATGCCGTCCCCGTCCCTGTCGCCATCCCGGTTTTCCGGGTCAGGGTCGGCAAAGGTCGACACGGCGGTTGTAAAGGAGAGAGAGAACGTTCCGATGGGCGATGGGATATAGACCGTTATCTCTTCCTCCCTGTTACTCCAAAACACCCATGCATCCGCTGTGACACCTTCAGGTCCCCACGCAGAGACCCGCAGGTGAGATCGCCAGGTAATCCTCTGTTCCGGCGCCTTGAGCAGCCACGTGCCGACCGTCCGCGTTGCAACGGGAATATTCAGCTCCGACGATATCTCCTCCGCGGTGACGATACTCTTAAGCTCTTCATCGAGGGGGAAGCGGATTCCGTCAACGTGAATACGGTAGCCTCTCCGGGTCTGCGGCCAGGTAACGGAGGCGAGGGTGAGGACGACCCTCTGGTTCGCCGCTTTTGTGAACCAGCCGTCGCCGTCATGGTCCCGGTACCTTTGACCGATCTTTCCAAACAGCCCCGGCGCCCTTGGCTGGCAGCCAAAGGTTAGCGTTAGCAGCAGGCAGAGTAGAACAGTCCTCTTGCAATATCGAAAAAAAGAAAATGAAGACATAATAAACCTCAATATGGATTTAAAAACAGATAGTATCTCGTGAAATAGCGGTACCATCGGCGCAGATTATAGTATGGATTCTCCGAAAAGGAAAGGGGAGAAGTGGTGTCTGCTATCTAGCAGGCGAAAGGGAACAGGCAGTTGCATATCCCGCTCATATGCCCATCGACTTAACGCTAAGTTATGTTTGAGGAACCGCAGCAAATATGCTATATATCTCTTGAAAATCCATGAGAGGGGTTCATGCTATGGCCGATAAGGAGCTTAATGCCGTCGTCAGTCAACGCATCGAGGTGTCACCCTATCTGATTATTCTGAGGGTGGCGCCCGATGGGTGGGAGCTCCCCGACTTTACCCCCGGTCAGTTTGCCGCCCTCGCCCTCCCCGGATCGGCCCCCCGCTACCGTTTCTCCGACCCGGAAGAGGAGACGCCTGATCCGGATAAACTCATTAAGAGGGCCTACTCCATCGCCTCATCATCGGTGGAAAAGGAGTATATTGAGTTCTACATTACACTGGTCAGGTCGGGGGAACTCACACCGAGGCTCTTTGCCCTTGAGATAGGGGATCGGCTCTGGCTCTCCAGGAAGTTCCCCGGGGCCTTCAGTCTCTCGGACGCCCCCGATGATGTCAACGTGGTCTTTGCAGCCACCGGCACCGGACTGGCGCCGTATATGAGTATGCTGCGCTCGGACTTTGAGTGCGGAGATAATCGCCGCATTGCCGTACTCCACGGCGCGAGTCACACATGGGACCTCGGATACAGAGCGGAACTCATCACCATGGAGCGCCTCTGCGGCAACTTTACCTATATACCAATCATAAGCCGTCCCGACGACGAGCCAACATCATGGAAAGGGCCGGTGGGACACATGCAGGATCTGTGGGCCGAGGGTGAGCTTGATAAAGTGTGGGGCGCCCGCCCGACGCCGTCGGATACCCACATCTTCCTCTGTGGGAACCCGTCGATGATAGAGGGGATGGTAGAGACCCTTGCGAAGGAGGGGTTCAGGGAGCAGACGAAGAAGGCGCCCGGCACGGTTCATCTGGAGAGGTTCTGGTAGAGAGAGGCTGTAGATAAGGATTGGGGGGGGACATGCATACCACTCTCTATCGATAGTGTGCTATACTTACGTGCCACTTTTGTAACTAAAATATCTTTACAGGAAAATTAAGGAGGATAGAATGCCGGTTGATATGGAAGGACTTACCGATTTAAGGGAAAAGGGGGCGGTAAAGGATGGTGAACGTCAGGCGCTTGACCGGAGGCTCTTCATGCAGCTTCTCGTCTTTGGCGGGAGCAGCGATACCTCGGAGTTGATCGAGGTGTTGAACACGAGCGGCATCGATTCCGTCCTCTACGAGGATATAAACGACCCTTACGGGGTAGGGCTTCTGACGATGAGCGAGGATCCCGACTTCTTTGTGACGAGGCTCCGTAATCTCCTCAATCAGAAGGAGTTTACCGCTCTTGAACTGAAGAGTGAGTATACCATGCTCGGGCGTACTTACGCCCTCGGCCATGAGGAGAACCTTGAGGAGTGGCTCCTCCACCGTCCGGGCAAGGTGGTTGCCAACCCGGCATGGCAGTGGGCCGTCTGGTATCCTCTCCGCCGTAGTGGCCAGTTTGCCCTCCTCCCTTCTAAGGAGCAGGGGGGGATTCTGATGGAGCACGGGGTGATCGGCCGCGCCTTCGGAAAGGCCGACCTTGGACACGACATCCGCCTCTCCTGTTTCGGCCTCGACAGGAACGACAACGACTTCGTCATCGGCCTCATCGGCAAAGAGCTCTACCCCCTCTCCGCGCTCGTCCAGACCATGCGGAAGACGAAACAGACGTCGACATACATCGTCGAGATGGGGCCCTTCTTTATCGGGAAGGCGGTCTGGCAGAAGAACGGCTGATGACGTCACGGGGGGGGCGCCTTTACTGTACCCAGTGCTCGGCAAACAGTGAGGTCCCCCGATAGAAGTGCTCAATGAGCTACTGCACGGCGATTAACTGCATAGACGGCAGGACTCAGCTTCCCGTCATCTCCTATCTGAAGCAACGCTTCGACGTTGAGTATGTTGACATCATCTCCGGGCCGGGGCCCAATCTCCTCCTTGCGAAGGGGGAGGATTCTTCAGCGGTCGATTTGCTCCTCAAGGGAATTCAGGTCTCCGTCGACCATCACCATTCTATAGGCATCGCCGTTGTAGGACATCACGACTGTGCGGCCAATCCTGCTTCGAGAGAGGAGCAGCAGCTTCATCTTCAGG
>JBHHXU010000093.1:0-6310 GCA_046757185.1 Thermodesulfobacteriota bacterium | reverse complement strand
GGGGAGGGTGAAGAGGATATCACCTGAGGCCCCCGTGCCCGTGGTCGATGTTACGTCGGAGAACCTCCTCCTTGGGGGCGCCGCCAATGTCGCCCACAACGTCAGCTCACTCGGCGGTAAAGTGCTGATGAGCGGCGTGGTGGGAAGGGACAGCGACGGCAGGAGATTGGTGAAGGAGCTAAAAAATCGGGGAGTCGTTACCGAAGGCATTATAGTGGAAGAGGGTCGCCCCACCACGATCAAGACCCGCATCATCGCCCATAGCCAGCAGGTGGTGCGATTCGACAGGGAGAAGCGCGACGGTGTCGGGGGGGAGACGATTGCCGCCGTCCTTGACTATCTCAAAGGGGCGGTGGAGGCTGTCGATGTCGTTGTTATTTCAGACTATGCAAAGGGACTGCTTACGAAAGAGCTTGTAAAAAGGGTGGTAAGGCTCGGGAGGCAGAGGGGGAAGATGGTGGTGGTGGACCCGAAGGTGAACCACTTTGATTATTACAGGGGCGCTACAATTATCACGCCGAACAATGATGAGGCGTCTCAGGCCTCCGGGATCGATATCGTCGATGAGGCAAGCCTCCTGAAGGCGGGGAGGAGCCTTCTCACAAGCTCCGGCTGCGGGGCGGTGCTCATTACACGCGGCGAACACGGCATGAGCCTCTTCGAGAGGGGGAAGAGGGTCTGCAATATACCGACGGTCGCGCGGGAGGTGTACGACGTCAGCGGGGCGGGTGACACGGTTGTCGCCATCATGGCCCTCGCCCTGGCGGCGGGCGCCTCCTTCAGGGAGGCTGCCGTCATTGCCAACTATGCGGCCGGAATAGTGGTCAGCAAGGTGGGGACCGCCACGGTGAGTGCGGATGAACTCCGCCGGGTTATCAACGAAGCGCCTCTTTAATTATCAGGAGGACTCGTTGGCAAGGCCTCACACACCAGGACCGGTCAAGCTCTTCTCAAGCCTCTTTAGCAGCGAAGGGGAGGTTATGGGATCGGTACTCAGGAGGCTCGAAGAGCGGTTTGGCGCAATAGACTACCTGAGCGGGAAGCTGTCCTTTAATCATACCGAGTATTATCAGGATGAGTTCGGCGGTGGGCTCTTCCGTAAGATGGTCTCCTTCGAACAGCTCATACAACCGGATCTCCTCCCCTCAGTAAAGCTCTTTACCAATGCCCTTGAAGATGAGTATGCCGGCAAGGAGGGGCGGAGGAGGGTGAATATAGATCCCGGCTATTTAGCACTCGACAAGGTGGTTCTTGCAAGCTGCAAGAACTTCAGCCATAGGCTCTATCTCGGGGAGGGGGTCTTCGGCGAGGCAATCCTTCTCTATAAGAGGGGTGCCGGTTTTCTCCCCCTCGATTGGACCTATCCCGACTACAGGAGTGATACGATGAGGTCGATACTGGAAGAGATAAGGATGAGATACGGGAAGCAGGTAGAGTTGGATGACGCCCATGATTAAAAGCATGACCGGTTACGGTAGCGGGGAGTTTGGTGTCGGCGGCAGGGTCTTCTCCGTTGAGGTGAAGAGTGTCAACCACCGTTTTATCGATTTTTCGATGAGGGTGCCTGAACGCCTGTGCCCCGGCCTTGAAGGGAGGATCAGGACGGAGATAAAGTCACTCTTTTCCCGGGGCTACTTCTCTGTCTCAATCTACCCGAGCGGTGCGGAGGAGGGAGCCGTTGACCTGGACATCGACCTTGCTATGAGGTACCGTGATGCACTCAGGAGAGTGCGGGACGAGCTCGACCTTGACGGCGAAGTTGACCTCTCCCACATCATCAATTTCAGAGAGATATTCTCCGCAGGCAGGGAGAGTAGGGTGACCGAGGGGGCATGGGAGTCGGTGAGGGAGGGGTTCCGGCAGGCGCTCGAAAAGCTCTCCGGGATGAGAAACGAAGAGGGGAGAAAGCTCTCCCAGGATATAGCCGTGCGTCTGACCTCTCTGGAGGGGCTTGCGGGGGAGATCGAAGAACGAACCCCCCTGGTTGCGGACCGGTATCGCGAACGGTTGAGTAAGAGGATAGCGTCCCTTACCGATATGGAGCTTGACGAGGGGAGGCTCCTGACCGAGGTCGCTCTCTTCGCGGAGCGGTCGAATATTGCAGAGGAGCTTGTACGTATCAAGAGTCATGTCGAACAGTTCAATAAGATGCTTCAACTGGATGAACCGGTGGGGAGGAGGCTCGATTTTCTCTGTCAGGAGATCCAGCGGGAGATCAACACCATAGCCTCCAAGGCGAACGACCTGGAGATATCCCATCGTGTGGTGGAGATGAAGGGTGAGCTTGAGAAGATAAGGGAGCAGGTGCAGAACATTGAGTAGTGCGGATGATAAAAGGCGGGGGGGGCATCGTAAGGGACTTCTCTTCATCGTATCGGCCCCTTCGGGCGCGGGGAAGACGACTCTCTGCAGGATGGCGGAAGAGTCCCTGGAAAATATACGATACTCTACCTCCTTTACCACAAGGGCGCCGAGGGAGGGGGAGCGTAATGGGGAGGCCTATCATTTTGTTGACCGGGAGAGGTTTCAGGAGATGATTGAACGGAATGATTTCCTTGAATGGGCGGTAGTTCATGGTAATATGTACGGTACCTCCATGAGTGAGCTTGAGGCGCACCTCGAGGAGGGGTACGACATGCTCCTTGATATAGATGTCCAGGGGGCGAGGCAGGTGAGGGAGAGGGTGGAGAGGGGGATATTCATCTTTGTCCTGCCGCCGTCTCTCGATGTGTGCAGGGAGCGGCTCCTCAAGAGGGAGGGGGACGCAAGTGGGGATATAGAGCGGAGGATGGAGAACGCACGGAGGGAGGTCAAAGAGGCTGAATACTACGATTATATTATCATCAACGACGACCTTGACACCGCCTTTGAAATATTTAAATCTATTATTATTGCCGAGAGGTCGAGGGGAGTCCGTTCAATGGCAGATGTTGAGCGCATTTTCCTATAAATAGCTCTTAACAAGGGGAGGAATGAAAGATGGCGAGAATAACAGTGGAAGATAGTTTAGTAAAGGTGGGGAGCAGGTTTGAGCTTGTCCACCTCGCGGCACAGAGGGCACGGATGCTCCTCAGGGGCGCCAGGCCCCTTGTCGACAGCGGTAACAGGCCCGTTGTTACCGCCCTGAGGGAGATTGCAGCCGGGGAGGTTTCCCCGGCGGCGCCTGAAGAGGGAGAGAAGCAGAGGGAGGAGGAGGAAGGCGTATCCTAAAAACCCATATACTTCGGGATGTTCCATCTTCCTCCATCAACCCTGACCATTCGCTGACACGGCCAATGAAAAAGGTTCTCCGGAGATTGAATGTCCCAGAGTGGCGCCATTTCCTCAACAGTTCTTGAGAAGTCGACAGAGAGGTCATATCCCCCTTACGACCACAACAATGTTTCTGAGATTCCCCCCCCTCATCACTCTGCTTTTTGTTGCCCTGTCCCTCTTTTCCTTCACCTGGGTGGAAGGGGCTACCCCCGCTGCCTCCGCTGACGGGGCAGCGGGAGACCTTCGGAAGAGCTACGGCGACACCATCATCGTGGGCTCCATAGGGGAGCCGTCCGTTCTCATACCGATGCTTGCCGGCGATGCCTCCTCACACGATATCGCCGGTCTCGTTATCAACGGCCTCGTCAAGTACGACACGGACCTTACCATTATCGGCGATCTCGCCGAGTCGTGGGATGTCTCGGAAGACGGCCTCACCATCACCTTTCACCTGAGGGAGGGTGTCAGGTGGAGCGACGGGGTAGAGTTTACCGCGGACGACGTCCTCTTTGGGTACAGGACCATCATCGATGAAAAGACCCCCACCGCCTATGCCGAGGACTTCAGGCAGATAAGCAGGGCGGAGGTTCTCGACCGGTACACCTTCAGGGTAACCTACAAAAAACCGTTTGCCCCGGCCCTCTCGACATGGGGAAACCTGACCGTCCTCCCGAAGCACCTCCTGGAGGGGAAGGATATAACGAAGTCGGAGCTTGGAAGGCACCCCGTCGGGATGGGCCCCTTCAAGTTCGTCCGGTGGGTTCCCGGTCAGGAGGTGGTCCTCGAATCGAACCACGACTACTTTGAGGGGAGGCCCTACATCGACCGGTATGTCTACCGCATCATCCCCGACCCGGCGACCATGTTCCTTGAACTCAAGACGGGCGGCGTCGATCTCATGGGGCTCACGCCGATGCAGTATACGAGACAGACCGTCTCTCCCCTCTTCAGGAAGGAGTTCAGGAAGTACCGGTACCCCGTCCCCTCTTACACCTACCTCGGTTTTAATCTGAAACGCCCCCTCTTTGCCGACAAGCGGGTGAGACAGGCACTGGCCTACGGGATCGACAAACAGGAGATCGTCGACGGCGTCCTCCTGGGACTGGGGAGCCCGGCGACCGGCCCTTACGTGCCGGAGACGTGGCCCTATAATCCGAATGTTAAAAAGTACGAGTACGATAAGGAGAGGGCCCTCAGTCTTCTCAGGGAGGCGGGGTGGGAGGATAACGACGGTGACGGACTCCTGGATAAGGACGGCAGTCCCTTCGAGTTTACCATCCTCACCAACATGGGGAACAACTCGCGCCTCAAGACTGCGACCATCATCCAGTGGAGGCTCAAGATGATCGGTATCAAGGTCAACATAAAGGCCGTCGAGTGGGCGACCTTTATCAACGAGTTTGTCGACAAGAGGCGTTTCGATGCCGTCATCCTCGGATGGAGCATCGGCCTCGACCCCGACCAGTACGACATATGGCATTCGAGCAAAACGAAGGAGAAGGAGTTCAACTTTATCAGTTTTAATAACAGCGAGGTTGATGACCTCCTCGACAGGGGGCGGAGCGTCTTCGATATTGAGGAGAGGAAAAAGGCGTACTTCAGGATTCAGGAGATACTGGCCGAGGAGGCGCCCTACATCTTCCTCTATGTGCCCGACGCGACACCCATCGTCCACGCCCGATTTCAAGGAATAGAGCCGGCGCCCCTCATCGGGATTCGCTACAACATCAACGAGTGGTATGTCCCCAGGGGGCTCCAGAGACACAGGATGGAGGAGTAGGGATGCTCACCTTCCTGACACGGCGGTTTCTTCAATTGGGTACGACCCTCATCGGGATTACCCTCATCTCCTTCCTCGTTATCCAACTCGCTCCCGGCAAGCCGACGGACGTCCTGACCGATATGAACCCGAAGATTACCCCCGAGGCGCGGGAGCGGCTGGAGAAGTACTACGGTCTCGACAGGCCCCTCTACGTCCAGTACGGCAGGTGGCTCAAGCGGGTGGTGAAGCTCGACTTCGGCGACTCCTTCTCGACGGACCATCGACCGGTGTGGGACAAGATAAAGGAGCGGCTCCCCATCACCATTCTGATCAATGTGCTGGCTCTCACCCTTATCCTGATCATTGCGATACCGATAGGTGTTTCATCCGCTACCCACCAGTATTCACTCTACGACAAGATTACCACGGTGGTGGTCTTTATCGGTTTTGCCGTCCCCACCTTCTGGCTTGCCCTCCTCCTCATGATGCTCTTCGGTGTCTATCTCGACCTCCTCCCCATCTCGGGGCTAACGTCGATCGGTCATGAAGGTCTGTCGCTGCCGGGACGGGTCTGGGATACGGCACGGCACCTCATACTCCCCGTCACCCTTTCGGCATTCACCGGACTTGCCGGGCTCTCCCGATACATGAGGAGCAATATGCTGGAAGTCATACGGCAGGACTACATTACGACGGCCAGGGCGAAGGGACTCCCGGAGCGTGTGGTCATCTACAAACACGCCCTGAGAAACGCCCTCCTCCCCATTATAACCATACTGGGCCTTTCCGTTCCGACCCTCATAGGGGGGAGCGTCATCTTCGAGAATATCTTCAGCATACCGGGAATGGGACAGCTCTTCTACATGTCGGTCATGATGCGCGACTACCCTGTAGTGATGGGGGTACTGACGATAGGCGCCATCCTGACCCTTCTCGGCAATCTCCTCGCTGATGTCGGCTATTCACTCGCGGACCCGCGGATAAGGACGAGGTAGAGGGATATGGAAGAATCAACCCTGAGAGCCCTCTTCTGGCGAAGGTTCAAGAGAAACCGTCTGGCTGTAGCGGGCGGGGTCGTTGTTCTCCTCCTCTTTGTCGTCGCCATAGGGGCCCCCCTCATTGCACCCTACGATCCCAACGCCATCGATGTGCGCAACATACTGGAACCGCCCAGCGGAAGCCACCTCTTCGGCACCGACGACCTCGGTAGGGATATCCTGAGCCGCGTCATCTACGGTTCGTGGGTCTCACTCCTCGTCGGCTTTGTGGCGGTCGGCATCGCGACGGTCATAG
>JBHHXU010000092.1:0-6356 GCA_046757185.1 Thermodesulfobacteriota bacterium | reverse complement strand
ATGTGGTCGTCCTCGTTGGTAAAGCGCACGAACCGCGCCGGTGAGCAGGCCCCCTCCGTGTTGGTCGACGCGCCGGTGACAAAGGAGGAGAGGTAGCACCGCCCTTCGATGTTGATGCACAGACCGCCCAGGGCGAAGACCTCGATCTCCACGTCGGTTTTCTCCTTTATGAGCCTCATCTCCTCCACCGTCAGCACCCTCGGCAGGACGACCCGTTTTATATGAAAAGCCTCCCGGTAGAAATTGATGCTCTCGTAGTTCGACGCGCTCGCCTGAACGCTCAGGTGGATATTGATGTCGGGATAGTGCTCCCTCGCGTACTTCAGGATGCCGAGGTTGGCGAGGATTATGGCGTCGGCGCCGATCTCAACCGCCCGGTCGACCGAGGCGTACCACTGCCTGTAGGTATCCATCTGGGGAAATGTGTTAACAGCGAGGTAGACCTGCTTCCCCCCCCTGTGGGCGTACGCGATCCCTTCACTCAATTCATCGGGGGTAAAGTTGAGCCCCTCGAAGTTGCGCGCATTTGTGGCATCGCTGAAGCCGGTATAGACGACATCGGCGCCGTTGTCGATGGCCGCCTTGAGGGACGGGAGGTTTCCCGCCGGACAGATGAGTTCAACCCTTTTCACGATCTTCCTCGTAATATCTTCACTCTCCACCCTGCTTCAGGAGCGCCACCAATCCATTTCCCCCTGTGATAGGGAGCTCCATCAACACCTCGGCGCTCCCATCCTCCCTGTACTCCTCCTTTAAAACCCTGGCGCCCTTAATGAACCCTTCTATCCTTTCTATCCTGATATTGTTCTCTTCAAGGTACTGCTCCATTGCCCTGTCAGGTGTACGCATGGTGAGGATGGTCTTCAAGAGGTTGCGGTAGCCATCCACCTTGGCCGCCCTCATGGCAAGAATTTTTGCCTGGCCCGGATGGGTTATCCGGGCCGGCGGCACCCCGCGGCCAACGGCCGTAATGACCCCCCTCTCCCATGCAACACCCTCCACCTCGGTGACAGCGAGAACATTCTTGTACGCCTCGGCGTACTGGAGGGGGATCGCCTCTTCCGTCTTCACCGCCGCCTGCTTCATCCCCTCCTCGGCCACTTCCCGTTCGCAGGCAGTGAGTGAGAGGGAGATGATTACCGCTGCGACGGATACCATACCCAGGGTCGTCCTCCTTATTTTATAATAATCTCTCATAAATCCCCCCTCTTCTATAGCGTGGACACCATCCCCCTTGCTGCCCCATGCAGGTAAGGGAGCAACGTTTAAAGTTACAAATACTTTTCAAAGCGATTCAGAGATTTTAAAGCTTTCAGGGAAGACACGCAAGCCTTTTATCGGAAGCGGTATTTCACAGGAGGAGAAACGCTGCCTCTATGAACCGACAAAAATGGTGAGGAGCCGCTGGAGGAAGATGTCGCCGAGGAGGTAGGGTACGACCGCGGCAAGGAGCCCGACGCCGACCATCTCAAGACCGGATGAGAGCCAGTGCCGTTCGGTGAAGGTCGTTTTCCATACGCCGATGAAAAAGAGGGCGCCAAAGGTAACGAGGGAGGAGGCCACGAGACCCGTAAAGGGGGCGGTGAAAAGGAGGAAGGGGACAATGGGAAAGAGCCCCCCGCAGATGAAGGCAACAAACATGACGAGGGCAACCTTAATGGGACTCTCAAAGCGCTCCTCGAAGAGGCCCAGCTCCTCCTTCATCATGGTGTCGAGGAAGACCTGGTCGTCGCCGGTAAGGCGGTTGAGGATGATCTCCAGCTCCTCGTCGGTAAAGGGGGCCTTTTTTAAATAGATCTGCCTGAGTTCCTCACGTTCGATATCGGGACACTCCCGGATCTCCCTCGATTCCCGCAGTATCTCGCTCCTGTGGTGCTCGATCTCGGACTTGGATGAGATATAGGCGCCGATGGCCATGGAGATTGCCCCTCCGATGATTCCGGAGAGGGCCGCAACCGTCGTCTGGCCCCGTGTCAGCGACCCGCCGATAACACCGGCAATGAGGGCAAGGATGGAGATGGCGGCGTCATTGAAGCCGAAGACGATCTCCCGGACATTGGTCCGCCTGTGCCACTCTTCCCCCTCCACAAGGTTCTGCCGCGCGTATTTGATGACATCGCTTCGTGATCTATCGCTCTTCATCTTATCCTCTGTCGTATCCACTCATCCCCGCTTTTATACTCCACTCCCGGCCCGCCGTTGTCAAGGCATATCTCTCCCGCCTAACCCCTGAAGCGCCGGTTGTGGAAGGAGACGTAGTTGAGCATCATTCCCACGGCGAGGTAGCCGGCGAAGAAGGCGATCGGCGTTGACGACTCTACATGCCACGGCAGGAAGAGGCCGCCGTCGGGCAGGGGCGAGTGGATGATGCCGAAGAGGGAGAGGAGAGCGGCGGTATAGAAATAGAAGGCGGCCGTATGGAGCCGGTGGTCTATGATGAAGGCGGCGGCGGCAGACCAGATCATGGCGGAGACGATGAAGCCGTTACCGAGGAGGAGAATGGCGTGGTAGGTCTCAGCGGCGGCGCCGCTCAGGTCGGCTCCCCCCTTTCCGATGTTTCCGAGGAGGGAGTTCAACTCGATGAGGAGGAGGTAGGCGATGACCGGGATAAAGGCGAGGGTAATCGCCTTTGCGTGCCGTTTGGGTGTGGCCTCAAAGGCCTGTGCCGTTATCTCCATTCCGATGAAGATGAGGATCGGGGCGACGGCGGCCTTGGGCAGGACGTTTACAAAGAAGGAGAGGTAACCGATAACCCCGCCCAGGCCGATAAAGAGGGCCGTGGCAAAGGTGTACCCCGCCCTCCCCCCCATATCCTTGTAGGCCGGGTGGCCGATGTAGGGGGTGGACTGGACCACACCGCCGAAGAGTCCGGCGAGGATCGTGGCGATCCCGTCGGTGAGGATGATGTCCCGCGTATTGTACTCGTCCCCCGCGACGGCGGCGCTCTCCGTCACGTCGATGGCGCCGACGATGATGGCGATGGCGAAGGGGATGGCGATGGGGAGGTACTGCCCCGCGTGTCCCAGTCCCTCAATGAAGCCGAGGGTGGGGAGGGGGAGGGAGAAGCCGAGGGTCACCGCATCGGAGAGGTGGAGCATGTCGGCGGGGATGGCGCCCCCGAAGTAGAGGAGGTAGAAGACACCCGTCCCCAGGAGGACCGCTGCGAGGGCGCCGGGGATCCTGAAGGGGAGCTTCACCTTCGCAATGAGGGTCATGAGGATGATGCCGAAGGAGACAAAACCGACCACCGGATTGCCGAAGACCTCGAGAGAGGGGAGGAAGGCGATGAGGACGAGTGCGATTGCCGCGATAGAGCCGAGGAGGCCCGCCCGGGGGACAATGCTCCGTATCCAGGGGCCCAGCCAGGCGCCGAAAAGCTTGACCACCCCCATGACGACCACCACCGCCATGGCGATCTTCCAGGCGAGGAGGGCGTCCTGCGTCGCCACAAAGGCCGGGCCTATTACCCCGAAGGTGAGGGCAAACGTGGACGGCGTATCGAGACCGAGGGGCATGGCCGTCACGTCGTCACGTTCCGTCCGTCTCGCGAGACGTATCGCCATCCAGGTATAGACCAGGTCGCCCACGAGGACACCCACCGCCGTGCCGGGAACCATCCTGAAGAGGACGAGGTCGGGGGGGAATTGAAAGACACCGATGAGTATCCCCGCCATAATGACGAGGTCGCTCATGTTGTCTCCCATGAGACCGAAGAAGGCGTTTACATCACCGAGCCGCGCCCACCGGTAGGTCCTTTTCACACTCTCCTCCTCCACGCATTAACCCTTGAAACCACCATTGTCCGGTGGTAGGTTGTCTTATACAATAACAGCCTGTAAAAAACAAGGTGGCGTGGTGAGCAGACGATGTCTGCCCCCTTTCCTTTTATCATTCAAAAAGCATTTGACAATCCCCGCATTACATGTACAATATCATGTACATGAACATATTATAAGGGAGGTTATCGACATGAGAGCAATTTCCTACACAGCCGCACGTGGTGATTTAGCCAAAACAATGGAAAAGGTCTGTGAAGACCATGATCCCGTCATCATTACTCGCAGGAGTAATGAAGCCGTCGTCATGATTTCGCTGGAAGACTATGAGGCGCTGAATGAGACGGCCTATCTCCTGCAAAGCCCTCGCAGTGCAAAGCGTCTTATGGAATCGATTGAAGAGCTTGACAGTGGCAATGGCACAGAGCGGGAGCTGTTGGAATGAAGCTCGTCTTCTCGAAGAATGCTTGGGAAGACTATCTCTACTGGCAGCATACGGATAAGAAAATACTCAAACGTATCAATGAGCTGATAAAGGATATTCAAAATAACAAGTATGAAGGCATTGGAAAACCAGAACCATTAAAGCACAGCCTGTCAGGATACTGGTCGCGCCGTATTACCAGTGAACACCGTTTAGTATACAGAATCGAAAAAAACCAAATTATGATAGCCCAATTGAGATGCCATTATTAAAATGCTGTACTAATAATGACGTATGATGTCCCTGTAATTCTTCTGTCTGAACTGCATTGAGGTAAATATGATAACCACGCCAACGGTACTGATTCTTGGAGCGGGTGCCAGCGTTCATCTGGGTTATCCGCTTGGAGCGCAGCTAGTCGAGAGATTGTGCCAGTTGCGTATTATGAACGAACTCAAAGAACTACCACAGGACTGGACCGAGGATGAAGCCAAACGATTCCTAACTCGATTGAGCCGCTCCGGCCACTATTCCATAGATGCCTTTCTGGAAACAGTTCCAGAGCAATCGGATATTGGTAAATTCCTGATTTCGCGCGAGTTTAAACGGCACGAAAACGTTGATCATCTATTTCCACCCCATCAATCTGGATGGTATCAGTACCTCTTCAATCAACTCCTCGATAACGGCAATGCAGTGGGCTTTGAACGAAGCCGGCTCAACGTCGTGACCTTTAACTACGACCGGTCCCTCGAAGCTTACCTCCATGAAGCTTTAATGGCTCGGTTTGAAATGTCCGGTGTAGATGCTCAGCACTTGTTGTCCCAAATTGAAATTGTGCACGTTCACGGGTCAATTGGCCGTTACCCCGATGTCCCCTATAGCGCCGAGACGGATGCCACGGGACTAGTAGAGATATCGAAGCAGATTAGAATCATTCACGAAGTTGATGATCAAGGGGAGGGTTTCTGTGCCAGGGAGTTCGAGCTGGCTCATCGGCTACTAACCGAAGCGGAGAGGATATTCATTCTGGGGTTCGGATTTCATCCTGACAACATCCGCCGGTTAAAATTTTTCACACCAGAGAACACCAAAGGTCGTGAAATCTTCTGCAGTACCGCTGGCATGGGCACTATAGAAACTCAGCAACTGGCTTCCCGCTTACAGGAGAACGGAATTCGCCCCGAAGCTCTAAACGGGACTCGATGCAATGCTTTCTTCAGTCATTTCGCCGCTCTTCACTGACCGGGATGGACTCTTGAGCGCAAGTTCCAACATAACAAGCGCTGCACACCGACCTGCGCACCGCTGTGCGGCGCTTCGGCCGGTGGTGCGTGCGTTCGACTGATAAGGAGTCACCATGACAACATACAAGATAATCAAAGGGACCTTTCATGTGAAGGGGTATTCACCGGACGGTGACTCCATCCGATTCAGGGCTTTGAATGCGGCTCACTGGAACTACTTTACATGGAGCAGCCAGAGGAAGAAGAGGCAGGCAAGAAAGCAGTTAAGGCTTGAGGCGATAGACGCGTTGGAAACCCACTATCAGGGGTATCATCAGCCCGGCTCTTTTGCCCTTGCCGCGCTCGAAGAGATGTTGGGTCTCCTGGGCATCACGGATATACGGTACAGCCTCAGCGTTACGAAGATTGTTAAGGCCGGCGACGGCGTCCCCGGTTTTATCGCCTCGTCACAACTGGACAGTTTTCAACGGCCCGTCTCCTTTGCCTTTTCCGAGACCAACACCCTTGTTGACGGCGCTGAGCTGGAGAGCGATGCACTTCCGTTGAAGGAGTCGATAAACTATCAACTCGCCGCGAAGGGTCTCGTCTATCCGACATTTTACACAGGTCTCGATCGGGAACTCATCAACGACTTCAGGAGGGTGGTCAGGAGCGCGAGGAGGAGAAGCCGCGGCCTCTGGGCCATTGACAGGACAAACGGCTTTACCATGTGGGATACATCGACCATTCAGAAGGATGTCATCATCATGCCGAAACTTTTCCGAAGATTCGTTTCGTTCTTTCTGAGAAGGTCGGAGATGGCGGAATTCATACCTTATATAAAGAGCAACAAGGATAAAGTGATTATCTACTCCAGTGGGGATGAGATGAGTCTCGACACATTGATCAATGCCGATGGCGATCACTTCG
>JBHHXU010000091.1:0-6372 GCA_046757185.1 Thermodesulfobacteriota bacterium | reverse complement strand
AGAGGTGTAGTGGATCGGGGGTTGGCCATGGAGAAGCTGAAGGCCCTGACAGAGATGACCAACCGATGATCCTCGATGAGATTGTTGCCCATAAGAGGAGGGTCTATGAGAGGCTGACCTCCGGGGGCAGCATTGAACGGCTGACCGGGGATCTCGAAAAAGAGATAAAGACCCTTCCTCCTCCGAGGGATTTCCTCAAGGGGTTTTCGGAGGACAGTGTCAGTATCATTGCAGAGGTCAAGAGGGCGTCGCCATCGGCCGGAATCATTAGGGAAGATTTTAACCCCGTCGAGGTGGCCCGTGAATACGAGGAGAACGGCGCCAGGGCCGTCTCGGTGCTGACCGATGAGCGGTACTTCCAGGGAAGACTGGAGTATATCGGCGCCATTAAGAGAGAGGTGGCTCTTCCCATCCTTCGAAAGGACTTCCTCCTCGAGGAGTACGACCTCTATGAGTCGAGGGCTTCCGGCGCCGACTGCGTTCTGCTCATAGCGAGGATCCTCGAAGGGGAGAGGTTGAAAAACATGGTGGGGCGCGCACACGCCCTCGGCATGGAGGCACTCGTTGAGGTGCACAACGGGGAGGAGCTGGAAAGGGCCCTCTCCCTCGATGCACGGCTCATCGGGATCAACAACAGGGACCTCGACACCCTTGAGGTTGATATCAGGACCACCCTTCGCTTCATGGAGAGGGTGCCTGGCGACCGTACCGTTATCAGTGAGAGCGGCATTTCGAGCCTCACGGAGATAACAGTGCTCAGAGAGGCGGGTGTTTCCGGCTTCCTTATCGGTGAGGCGCTCTTACGTGAGGGGGACGCGGGGAGGAAGCTGAGGGAGCTGAGGGGAGTTGGTGAGGATTAAGATATGTGGTATAACCACGGCTGAGGATGCCCTTGATGCCTGTGACGCAGGCGCCGACGCCCTCGGCTTCATCTTCTGGAAGGGGAGCAGGAGGTATGTTGAGCCGGATGAGGCGAGGAGGATTGTAAAGGGCCTGCCGCCCTTTGTAACGACGGTCGGTGTCTTTGTCGATGAGGACCTTGATACGATATCCGGGATTGTAGACCTCGTCGGGCTTGATGCGGTGCAGCTCCACGGTTCCGAGACGCCGGAGTTCTGCGACAGTGCGACGAGGCCGGTCATCAAGGCCTTCAGGGTGAGGGGCGAGGAGGTGCTGAAGGAGCTTTCACACTATCACGTCTCCGCCTGCCTCCTCGATGCCTATCGGGAGGGGGTTCCCGGCGGTACGGGGGAAGTATTCAACTGGGAGATTGCGAGGAGGGCGGCGGCTCAGGGGAGGGTTATTCTGGCAGGGGGACTCACACCGGAGAATGTGGGTGAGGCGGTGCAGCGGGTCAGGCCCTACGGCGTGGATGTCTCGAGCGGTGTGGAGAGAAGCGCGGGGAAGAAGGATATGGATAAGGTGAAACGCTTTATAGAGAAGGCACGGGAGGCGGCATGAGCGTGAGATCACGACGCTCGATGAAGGGGCTCCCCGACACGGGAGGCCACTTCGGTCAGTACGGCGGCAGGTACATCTCCGAGACCCTCATGCCGGCGGTCCTTGAGCTGGAGAAGGCCTACCTCAAACTAAAGAGTGAGAAACGTTTTACGAAGGAGCTTACCTACTACCTGAAGGAGTATGCAGGGAGGCCGACCCCCCTCTATTTTGCGAAGAGGCTCACCGAGAGGGTCGGCGGCGCGCGGATATACCTCAAGCGGGAGGACCTCTGTCACACCGGCGCACACAAGATCAATAACACCATAGGGCAGGCCCTCCTTGCCGTGAGGATGGGGAAGAGGCGTGTCATCGCCGAGACGGGCGCCGGTCAGCACGGTGTCGCCACCGCCACGGTGGCGGCCATGTTCGGCCTCAAGTGCGAAGTTTATATGGGGAGTGAGGATATAGAGAGGCAGAAGCCGAACGTCTTTAGGATGAAGCTCCTAGGCGCCGGGGTTACCCCCGTCACATCGGGGAGTTGTACGCTGAAGGATGCCATGAACGAGGCCCTGAGGGACTGGATTACCAATGTGTACGACACCTTTTACATCATAGGGAGCGTTGCGGGGCCCCACCCGTACCCCATGATAGTACGTGACTTCCAGTCGGTGATAGGGAAGGAGGCGAGGAGACAGATACGGGAGACGGAGGGAAGGTTGCCCGACTATCTCGTCGCCTGTGTCGGCGGGGGGAGCAACGCCATGGGGCTCTTTTACCCCTTCCTCGAAGACGAGTTGGTCAGGATGGTGGGGGTTGAGGCTGCGGGGAGCGGTCTGAGGACGGGGCGCCATGCGGCGTCGATCTGCGGCGGCAGGGTGGGCGTTCTCCACGGGAGCAAGTCGTACCTCCTCCAGGACCGGTACGGGCAGGTGAAGGAGACCCACTCCATCTCGGCGGGGCTCGACTACCCCGGCGTCGGGCCGGAACACAGCTACCTCCACGACCTGGGGCGGGTTGAATATACGTCGGTGACCGACAGGGAGGCAATCGAGTCCTTCAGGCTTCTCTCCCTCGAGGAGGGGATTATTCCCGCTCTGGAGAGCTCCCACGCTGTCGCCCATGCATTGAAGGTTGCAGCAAGGCTCGGCAGAAAGAGGATAGTCGTTGTTAACCTCTCAGGACGGGGGGACAAGGACCTGGACACGGCTGCCCGTGTGCTGGGAATGGATATTTAAGTGGTGATGGCAAAGAAGAGGATCGCTAGCGGCAGGATAGAGGAGACCTTTGAGAACCTCAGGGCGAGGGGGGAGAAGGCCCTCATTGTCTTTATCACCGCCGGTGATCCCGACCTCGAAACGACGGGGAAGCTTATCCTTGAGTTCGCGAGGAGGGGGGCCGATATTATAGAGCTCGGCATCCCCTTTTCAGACCCGATGGCGGACGGCCCCACGATTCAGGCGGCCTCGGAACGTGCCTTAAAGAGTGGAACTAATATTAGAATAATTCTTAACTTAATTAAAAAAATGCGTAAAAAGAGTGAGATACCTATCGTACTCTTTGGCTACTATAATCCCCTCTTCGCCTATGGTATCGATCGTTTCACGAGGGATGCGAAGAGGGCGGGTGCGGACGGCGTGCTGGTTGTCGACCTCCCTCCTGAGGAGGCCGATGAACTAAAGGGGTGCGCCGACCGTGAGGGGCTCGAACTGGTCTACCTCCTGACTCCCACGAGCGATAGGAGGAGGATGAGGCTGGTAGCGCAACGGGCCACAGGCTTTATCTACTACATCTCCGTTGCCGGTGTGACGGGGGCGAGGGAGCGGGTGGCGACAACGATCAGGGGGGCGGTGAGGAGCATCAGGCGGTTCACATCGCTCCCGGTCTGCGTGGGGTTCGGCATCTCTACGCCGACTCAGGCAGGCGAGATCAGTCGCTGGGCTGACGGGATTATCGTCGGCAGTGCAATCGTGAAGGTCATAGAGGAGAATATCGATTCTCCCGCGCTTGTTCGGAGAGCTGGGAGTTTTGTTGCACGCCTAAAGGGAGGTATGTCCCATGCCGGAAAGGGTGACCGTACTGGGTAGCGACCAATCTGCCCTGCGGGAGAGGCTTGCGGAGGCTGAGAAGAGAGTCATGAGCCTTGAGTCTCAGTTAAGTCAGACAAAGAGTGAGCTCTCAAAGAGGAAACTCAAGGGTGCGGAGATGGGCAAGCGTATTGATCTCATAGAGACGGAGCTCTCTCTCTACAGGGAGATCGGCAATATCAGCATGGGGAACGTGAACCTCGACCTCCTCCTCGAGCATCTCATGAATATTGTCCTCAAGGCCCTTGAAACGGATGATGGGAGAGTTTATCTCGTTAATGAGGATGGTTCAACCCTCACCCCTCGGGTTGTAAAGGGACCAGTGCCGACCGCATTCGATGGGATGACTGTTTCGGTAGGAGAAGGTGTTGTCGGATGGGTCGCGAGAACGGGCAAACCGTATGTGGCCGGAGATCCAAAAGGTCGCGAGAAGTGGGGGAAGGAGTACAAGTTGCTGTCAAGTAAGAGGTTTAGCAATACCATAGCGGTTCCCATTAAGAGCAACAGGAGTGTAGCCG
This sequence comes from Thermodesulfobacteriota bacterium, assembly GCA_046757185.1. Taxonomy (GTDB): domain Bacteria; phylum Desulfobacterota; class GWC2-55-46; order S146-70; family JAUXIU01; genus JBHHTR01. The sequence goes on along the minus strand of JBHHXU010000091.1, from coordinate 2,330 downwards.
GGGTCATTGAGGTGATAAAAAAGAGGGGTGGTGGGACGCCTTTCTCAACAAGAGATCTTAACATTCTCTCTTCACTTGCTAATCACATATCCATAATCCTTGATAAAGGACGGATGATACTGGAGCTCGACAACCGTCTGAGACAGTTTTCTACTCTCTACGAGGTGGGGAGTCTCCTCGTCTCCTCTCTCGACCAGAAGGATGTACGGAAGATGACCATGGAGACGATAACCCGTCTCATGAACGCGGAGGCCGGTTCACTCCTCCTCCTCGATGAAGAGAGCGGGGAATTGTTTTTCGAGGTTGCTCTTGGTGAAAAGGGAGCGAAGGTCAAAGAGATACGGCTGAAGAGGGGTGAGGGGATTGCAGGATGGGTCGCCGAGCACGGGCAGCCCCTCATCATACACGATGTAAATAACGACCCCCGTTTCCTGAAGCGGGTCGATAAGAGCACCGACTTTATTACACGGAACATGGCGTGTGTGCCGATTAAGATAAAGGATAAGGTAGTCGGGGTACTGCAGGCCATAAACAAACTGGACGGAGGGTTTACCGAGGATGAGATGGACCTCTTCCAGCTCTTTTCAAACGAGGTTGCCATAGCCCTCGATAACGCCCGGTTGTATGAGGAGTTGAGGGAGACCTTCTTTACTACCGCCGGGGCACTGGCGGACGCTATTGAAAAGAGAGACCCCTATACGGGTGGGCATACGAAGAGGGTGCTGAAATACTCGACTGCTATTGCGAACTATCTCAACCTCCAGCCCCGTGAAATGGAAACCTTAAAGCTCTCCGCGGTTCTCCACGACATAGGGAAGATCGGTGTTGAGGACAAGATACTGAAGAAGACCGATAAGCTGAGCGATGAGGAAATGATGGTGATGAACATGCATCCGAAACTGGGGGCCGAGATCGTCGATCACATCAGGCAACTCAAGGATGTCATTCCGGCAATGCTCTACCACCATGAGAGGGTGGACGGCAAGGGGTATCCGGACGGTCTCAGAGAGGAGGGTATCCCCCTCACTGCGAGGATCATCGCCGTTGCGGACACCTACGATGCAATGACGACGAGCAGACCTTACAGAAAGGGGTTGCCGCCGGAGATTGCTATTGATGAGATAAAGAGGGAGGTGGGAACGCAGTTTGATGGTGAGGTAGTAGCCGCCTTTGTCAGGTCCTTTGAAGATGGTTGCATTAGAGTGGAAAAATGAAGTTTCAAAAATTTGAGAAGAGCTTTGAGAGGGGGACGATCCTCTTCAGGGAGGGTGAAACGAACAGGGAGATGTACATCATCCATTCCGGAAGGGTGAGGATCAAGAAGCAGGTAGGGGGTGAGGCGCTTACCCTTGCGGTTTTCGGTCCCGGTGATTTCTTTGGAGAGATGGCAACCCTCATGAATACGCCGAGGTCAGCAAATGCGGAGGTAATCGACGATTCCCGGCTCCTCGTAATAGACCATCAGAGTTTCGAGGAGGTCGTTACAAAACGGCCTGAGATTATTATGAGGATCGTGAAGGGGCTGGCGGAGCGGCTCCTTGAGGCGAACAGGGTCATGGAGGGGTTGAAATTGAAGGACGATCTCTCAAGGATGATTCATACCCTTCTCCGGCTCATGGCAAAGAACCGGTCGGAGCGGGGTGGTGAGGGGAGGTTCCCTTTGACGATTGACAAGCTTGCGAGGGAGCTCTCCATTCAGAGATCAAGGGCGACGGAGATACTCGACAAGATCAGTATGAGCGGTATGCTGGAGGTATCCGGCGACACAATAACCATTGTAAACTCTGAAAAGTTGACGAAGTATATGGACTTTCTGTTGAAGATGGAGGGAGAAGGGTGACCTTTACTCGCCATTGTGTTATAATCCGAGCAATTGTGTTGATTGTGAGAGAGTAGGATGTGTAAGTAACGGTGTGTATTGTTTTTTGAATGAGGGAAAGAGGAGGCATGAAAATTGCTGCAAAAGAGATGAGTGAGGTGAGTCATTTGCGTAGGAGGGCACAGGTTTCCAATGGGCTCTGGATCAAGTGTGGCAACTGCGGCGAGATTATCTATAAAAAAGAGCTGGAACGGAATCTCTACGTCTGTATAAAATGCGACAACCATCACCGCATTACCGCTTATCAACGTATCTCCCTCGTCATTGATGAGGGGACGTTTATCGAGCACGATGCCGAAGTAGAGCCGGTTGATGTGCTGCGATTCAAGGATACGAAGAGGTACAAAGAGAGGCTGGCTGCATCACAGAAGGCACTTACCACAAAGGATGCACTTCTCTGCGGGGAAGGCTCTATCAATGGTCGCAGAGTCGTGGTCGCCGCCTTTGAGTT
>JBHHXU010000090.1:0-6453 GCA_046757185.1 Thermodesulfobacteriota bacterium | reverse complement strand
GAGAAATATTCTAAACAAATAACTATTTTAAGGTAGCTGGGTCATGCAGGAACTCATAGATAAATACAGGGAGAAGGGGCTGAAGCTGACCCCCCAGCGCTTGGCGATTATCGACTTTCTCGATGGGAATACCGACCATCCGACGGCCGATGATATCTTCAGGGCTGTTAAGGCAAAGTACCCTACGGTATCGTTAGCGACAATCTATAACACCATCCAGACCCTTAAGGAGATGGGGGAGCTTCAGGAGGTCACGATCAACCCTGAGAGGAAGCACTTTGACCCCAATGCGGCGCCGCACCACCACTTGATCTGTACGAAGTGCAAGAGGATCGAGGATGTCTTTGAGGACTATTCAGCGGTATTGAGTCTCCCCGCGGAGGTACATACTGACTTTCATGTAACGGGCAATCATGTGGACTTCTACGGAGAGTGTGCCAACTGTCAATCATCGAATAATTAATAAACGCAAACCACAAACAAGGAGGGATTAATCATGTCAGAAGCAAGAGTACAACAGGAGGCGCCTGAGTTTACGGCGCAGGCGGTTATGCCCGACGGTTCGTTCAAGGAACTCAAGTTGTCAGAGTACAGGGGGAAGTATACGGTCCTCTTCTTTTATCCCCTCGATTTTACCTTTGTCTGTCCCACAGAGCTGATTGCCCTGAGTGAAAAGATGGGTGAGTTCAGGCAGAGGAATGCCGAGGTGCTGGGCATCTCCGTCGACAGCCATTTTTCCCACGCGGCGTGGAGGGCGACCCCCAGGGACCAGGGTGGCGTCGGCGAGTTGCAGTATCCACTCATCTCCGATCTCGATAAGAGCATAGCTCGCCGGTACGGCGTGCTTCTGGAGAAGCCGGGGATTGCCCTGAGGGGACTATTCCTCCTCGATAAGAACGGGGTGCTGAAGCACATAACGATAAACGACCTCCCCATAGGGAGGAACGTCGATGAGATCCTGAGGGTTCTTGACGCCATTCAGTTCAGCGAAGAGCACGGCGAGGTCTGCCCGGCAAACTGGCACAAGGGTGAGGACGGCATGAAGCCGGATGATACAGGGCTCAAGTCCTACTCCAAGAAACACTATAGCAAGGTTGCTTGAAGAGGGGAAGAACCTCCATCTTCCCGTCTTTGACACCCCGGACAGAGGGCTCTGCCTGGCACGAGGCAGAGCCCTCTGTCTTTTTATACAGAGTGTCACAACCTTGCATACCTGTGTTGTTCCACGGTTTGTCATTACGCTTTGTTCTGTCTTCTTCCAACACTCTGTATTGTATAGTGTGCACAGGTGATATCTCTGCCTCGCACAACTTGAGCTTCTCCATGCTTTGTGGTACGGTGTTGACGCCCCTCCAATGAACGTGAGCAGACTGGGCAGGACACGGCGCTGTCATGAAGAGGTGCCGATGACAAGGGCGGCCCACCCTCAATAAAAACGAGAAATCGATGGACAGATATGAACTGACGGTTGTTTCTGAGTTTGCCGCGGCGCATAAGCTCAGGGGTTATGAGGGGGATTGTGAAAAGCTCCACGGCCACAACTGGAAGGTGGAAGCATCGGTGGTTGCCGACACGCTCAACACTGTTGGCCTCGCTGTCGATTTCAAGGACCTCAGGCAGTGGCTCAACGAAATAGTCGAGGGGCTTGACCACTGTTATCTGAATGAGCTGGAACCCTTTCATGATGAAAACCCGTCGTCCGAGAACCTGGCCCGTTTCATCTTTCGCGAGCTTCACAAGCGTGTTACTCGCTTTGCCGGGGAGAGCGGCGGACGAGGTATAGCGGTACGGAAGATAACGGTGTGGGAGTCCGAGAGGGCAGCCGCATCGTACTATGAAGGAGAAGAGGAATATGGAAAGAGCGGTAGACAGACTTAAGGACATACAGAGTCAGCCCGATTACAGGAAAGTCGATATCGACAAGGTCGGGGTCAAGGACATACGGTATCCCATCCTTGTCCTGGATAAAAAGAACGAGGTCCAGCATACTATCGCCTCCATCAATATGTACGTCGATCTCCCCCACCACTTCAAGGGGACCCACATGAGCAGGTTCATTGAGATACTCAACGAGCACAGGAAGGAGATTACGGTCAAGAACTTCTCAAGGATACTGGAGAGGATGAAGGAGAGGTTTGCGGCGAGGACGGCACACCTCGAGGTTGAGTTCCCCTACTTTATCGAGAAGGCGGCTCCTGTATCGGAGGCGAAGGGGTTGATGGAGTACCGGTGCAGGTTTGCCGGCTCTCTGGGAGAGACGAAGGACTTCATCCTTGAGGTGACGGTGCCGGTAACCACCCTCTGTCCCTGTTCAAAGGAGATGAGCGAGCGGGGCGCCCATAACCAGAGGGGCGTCGTGAAGGTGGCCGTCAAGTTCCACGGCTTCATCTGGATCGAGAATATCATCGAGATCGTCGAGTCTTCCGCCTCGAGTCCCGTCTACTCACTCCTCAAGAGGCCGGACGAGAAGTACGTCACGGAGCGGGCCTACGATAACCCGAAGTTCGTTGAGGATATCACCAGAGAGGTGGCCTTGAAGCTTGAAGAGGTGGACGACATAGTCTGGTTCAGCGTGGGATCCGAGAACTGGGAGAGTATCCACAACCACAGCGCCTACGCCTACCTCGAGAGGAGTCCCTATCGTTAGAGGGTAGTGCGTATAGGGAGCGAGCTTCGGGGATACATCGCATCAATCACGTCGCTCCACCCCTTTTCATACTCCGTTCTGTCTGGCAGGTGGAGAGGGGACTCACCAAAAGTGTTCTAATCCTTAAAGAGCAGCTCATGGATCTTTGCCTTGAGCTCGTCCGTCCAGAAGGGGTTTCCCTTCTGTATGAACCCCTTTACATTGAGTTCGATCCACTTGGTATCCATAATGATGTCATCGATGAGTTCTTTGCCGGTGGTGATAATGGAGGGTATTCCGATGTTCATGTCTTTTACCTTCCAGAGGAACTCCTCTCCGTCCATGGTGGAGTGGGGGTCGTTGGGGTTCTTCAGGTGAAGGTCTATAACGATGAGGCTGACGGAGTTGCTGTTCAGAACGTCGAGCGCCTCGGAGCTGTTCTTTGCCAGAATGGGAACCGTCTCAGATTCCTGGAGCGCCTCCTCCGCCATTTCCCGTATCAACTTGTCGTCATCGATAAAGAGTACCTTGTCTTTCCCGTTCTCCGCAGCAGTATCCTCCTCCATGGGCGAGACCACAAAGGCCCCGGACTCCTTGGTTACCTTCAGGCCGGCCCTGCAGGTAATGCACCCCATCTGGTGACCGGCCTCCCACTCAGCGATAAGGCGGGCAGGTATCCAGAGCCTGAATCGTGTGGTGCACCGGGGGCACTCTATTTCTACGGCTTCCTTTTTATTACTCATTGTACTCTTCCAGGAGATGGAGAGAAGTTATGTTGCCTCTCCCTGATGGTAAAAGCCGGGACAGTTTATCTCAATCTGCATCGATGTGTCAATCACTCTCTTGACAGGGGAAGCTGATTTGATATAGTGGGCGGGTGGGTGTCTGCGCGGTCATACCTGCCCGTTACGCATCTACCCGTCTGGAGGGGAAAACGCTCGCCGATATCGCGGGGAGACCCATGATCCAGTGGGTCTATCATGCAGTCGAGAGGGCACGGTATGTTGATGATGTGATCGTTGCTACCGATGACGAGAGGGTAGCGCGTGCTGTCGAGGGTTTTGGGGGAAGGGTCCTCTTGACCTCCCGTGATCACCACTCCGGGACAGACAGGGTGGCAGAGGCGGCTCGGGCCCTGGACCATCAGATCATCGTCAATATTCAGGGGGATGAGCCGCTTATACAGCCGGAGGCGATCGATGAGGCGGTGCGCCCCCTTCTTGATGATGGGAGCATCATGATGGTCACCCTCAAGAGGAGGATAGACGAGAGGGGCGATCTTGGGAATCCGAACGTTGTAAAGGTGGTGACCGACAGGGACGGTTTTGCCCTCTACTTCTCACGCCATCCCATCCCTTATCTGAGGGATGGAGGAGATAAAGAAGCGATTCCCCACATGCACTATAAGCATATCGGCCTCTATGTCTACAGGCGAGAGTTCCTGTTACGCTTTTCCGCTATGCCGCCGACCCCCTTGGAGGAGGCGGAAAAACTCGAGCAGTTGAGGGCGCTGGAGAACGGTTACAGGGTCAGGGTCGTTGAGACCACCCTCGATTCGGTTGCGGTCGATACCGAGGAGGATCTGCAGAGGGTGAGGGATATAGTGGCTGGGCTAATGAGGTCCGGTCAAATCAAGCACCCTTCAATTGACAATTGACAATTGCAAGAGGTCATCCTGTTTCATAAATCACGGCAAAGCGGTTTTGCACTTCATGCTCATGGTAAAAAAATACTTGAGTGGTTACGCAAGACGAAAGTTATTCTCTTGAGCACAATTGGAAAGAAATCGGGGCAATTTAATACAATAACTGCTCACCATACAGGACAGGAAGAAGGAATTTAATGAGGCGGTATAACTGGAAGGAGATGAGATAGTGTGGAACAATGTAATCGTGAAGGGGAATATCCTGTTAACGGTGAAGTGAAATGACGGCGAAGGGTAAAGAGACCAAGACGAAGTTTATCTTTGTAACGGGGGGAGTTGTTTCGTCTCTCGGAAAGGGGCTCGCCGCAGCCTCCATGGGTACCCTTCTCGAGGCGAGGGGGTTGACGATAACACTCCAAAAACTCGATCCCTATATCAATGTCGATCCGGGAACGATGAGCCCCTTCCAGCACGGCGAGGTCTTTGTGACCGACGACGGGGCGGAGACCGATCTCGACCTCGGCCATTACGAGCGTTTTACCACGGCACGGATGACGAAGGGGAACAACTTTACCACGGGGCAAGTATACGATGCGGTGATTGCCAGGGAGCGGAAGGGCGACTACCTTGGGGGGACGGTGCAGGTCATCCCCCATATCACCGATGAGATAAAGGGGAGGATACTCCAGATAGGGGATGGCGTTGACGTGGCGATAATAGAGGTGGGGGGGACGGTCGGTGACATAGAGAGCCTCCCCTTCCTGGAGGCCATACGTCAGATGCGGTCCGACCTCGGGAGAGAAAATGTCCTCTACATCCACCTGACCCTTGTCCCCTACATCTCCACGGCGGGTGAGCTCAAGACGAAACCGACACAGCACAGCGTTAACAAATTGAGGGAGATAGGCATTCAGCCCGACATACTCCTCTGCAGGACGGACAGGATGCTCTCCCCAGATATAAAGGGGAAGATCGCCCTCTACTGCAGCCTGGAGAGAGAGGCGGTCATAACGGCCCAGGATGTGAACTGCATCTATGAGGTCCCCCTCGCCTTCCATGAGGAGCGCCTCGATCACATGGTGGTAAAACTCCTCAATATCTGGACAAGATCGCCGAAGCTCGACCGGTGGGCCAGGATTGTGAAGAAGGTGTCGAAGCCCAGGCATGAGGTGCGTATAGGGGTCATCGGCAAATATATCGACCTTCAGGACTCATACAAGAGCCTTCACGAGGCGCTTATACACGGCGGCATCGCCAACAACTGCCGGGTGAGCCTCGACTATATCGATTCCGAGGAGGTTGAGAAGCGCGGCAGCGGCCCCATGCTTAAGGGTGTCGATGCGGTCCTCGTGCCGGGAGGGTTCGGGGACAGGGGAGTTGAGGGGAAGGTTGCCGCCGCGAAGTATGCGCGCGAGAAAAGGACACCCTACTTTGGTATATGTCTCGGTATGCAGGTTGCGGTCATCGAGATGGCGAGGGGGCTATGCGGTCTCGACGGCGCCAACAGCGCCGAGTTTGACAGGGACACCGAGTACCCCGTGATCGACCTCATGGAGGAGCAGAAGGGGGTAGGGGGCCTTGGCGGTACAATGCGGCTCGGCGCCTACCCGTGCAGGCTCCAGAAGAACACCCTTGCCCATAAGGCGTACGGGAAGGTCGATATCATGGAGCGGCACCGGCACCGGTATGAGTTCAATAGTGCCTACGGCAGCCGCTTCGAGGAGGCGGGGGTGGCGCTGAGTGGCATGTCACCCGGCAGGGGACTGGTGGAGATCGTGGAGCTCAAGGGGCACCCGTGGTTTCTCGGATGCCAGTTCCACCCCGAGTTCAAGAGCAGGCCCCTCGTTCCCCACCCACTCTTTGTCGATTTTATAAAGGCGGCGCTCAGGGAAAAGAACAGGGGGACGAAGGATAAGGGAGGCAAGTCGTAGGGAAAGACTGAAGGCTATTAAGGACACGGATAGACACGGATTTACAGGATGAAAACAAGAAATATTTGTAAAGGTGTTTGAGTTTTTTTTGTCAGTGCTAATCCGTGAAAATCAGCGTCCTGAGTAATCCTGAGGTTTCTCCGTGTCCTCTATGGTAAGTGTATTTTGTCATTAAAGCTATGAATCAGATAACAGTAGGAGAGATAACGATCGGGGGCAACGCCCCCTTTGTCCTCATTGCGGGTCCCTGT
>JBHHXU010000089.1:0-6629 GCA_046757185.1 Thermodesulfobacteriota bacterium | reverse complement strand
TCTGTCTATACATGAGGAATGATAAACCGACATCTCCGTCAACAACCAATAAGGAGAAGGCAACATAGGGTCAACGGGAGATCTGCATTGCCCTGAAGAAGGGTGAAAAATTCAGAAGGAGCAACAAACACTCTGATGATAAAAAAGAGGATAAGAATGAATAGTCCGTTATTAATGAAAAAGAGAAGATTAAACATCCAGGAGAGGCGACCACGATGCAGAAGATAGCCGTAATACTCCACGCGGAGCCGGGCACCCACGACGCAATGGGGCGAGCAGCCCACGCCCTCCTCTACACCCAGGAACTGAGTGAGGCGGGGCACGAGGTAAAACTGATCTTTGACGGTGGCGGGACAAAGTGGATCGCTGAGTTATCAAAGGACGACCACCCTCTTGCCCCGGTTTTCAAAGCGGTAAAGGCATCGGGCGCCATAGCGGGGGTCTGTGAGTACTGTGTTGGGGCCTTTGGTGGTGAGGCGGGAGAGGTCGAAAAGTGCGGCCTGCCGCTGGCAAGCGAGTATATGGGACACCCCAGCATAGCCGCCCTCATCGGTGACGGTTTTCAGATCGTTACGTTGTAGAACGTGCCATAATGGCAGGCAACTGTAGAGTAAACAGGGAAAGGAGATTCGTCATGTCAAAAGCAGTCTTTTACCACGCCGGTTGTCCGGTCTGCGTTAACGCGGAGGAGCGTCTTATTGGTTTGTTAGACCAGTCAAGGTGTGATATAGAGGTCGTCAATATCGGCCAGGAGAGGGGTCGCATCGCCGAGGCGGAGAGTGCCGGTGTAAAATCCGTCCCCGCCATCGTTGTAGATGGCGATGTCCTTCATATCAATTTTGGTGCCACTATCGAGGATGTCAAGAACGGTTAACAATCAACGGAAAGAAAAAAGGAGGGTCACATGAAAAGGATACTCAGTCTACTGATAATGCCCGTCATCTTCATCGCCTTGACAGGGATAGCTGGCGCCGCCGAGCCCATGCACTACAAACAGGTGGCGATGTCGAAGAAACCAATGAAGAACCCGTGTGCCGCCAACCCGTGCGCTGCAAACCCGTGCGCAATGAAAAACCCATGCGCGGCCAACCCCTGTGCGGCAAAAAACCCGTGCGCCGCTAATCCGTGTGCCGGCAAGAACCCGTGCATGATGAAGAACCCGTGCGCGCCGGGGAATGTCTGCAATCCGTGCGCGGCAAATCCGCCATTACGAAAGAAGGGGTTCAAGAGTGAAAGAAAGGCGGTGAAGGTTGGCAAGAAATTATGGAATGACACGAAGCTCGGCACCTCCGGCCTGAGCTGCAACTCGTGTCATGCGAATGGAATGCAGCTCAATCTCGATAAGGTCGGTCCCTTCCCTCACTACGTTGCTATGCCGAAGGATGTGATGACCCTCGACCAGATGATCAACTACTGCATGATCAACCCCATGAAGACCGATGCCCTCCCGTGGGATTCCAGAGAGATGACGGCCATGGCCGCCTACTACCAGCATCTGGTAGGGAAGTACAAAAAGGGGGCGCTGAACCCGTGCGCAGCCAATCCGTGCGCGATGAGGAATCCCTGTGCCGCCAATCCATGTGCGGCGAAAAACCCGTGTGCCGGAAAGAACCCGTGTAGGGACTGGTAGCACGTAGTATAATAAACTGTTTAAAACCGGGCGGACAGGCGGCCAGCCTCTCCGCTTCCTGCCGGGATTTCCCCTTGACACTATTTCCCTGAATATGTAGAGCGCAATAAGGCATTGTGTTGATAACAATAACCTGAGAATGGAGGTGCACTATGAGCGATCCTGTCATATTTGATAAAAAGCCGGCCATTTTAGAACTGGAGCCTGGAACATATTACTGGTGTAGTTGTGGAAAGTCTAAAAAACAGCCGTTTTGCGATGGCGCTCATGAGGGTAGTGATTTTAATCCCGTCGCTTTCGAGGTGGGTGAAAAGAAGGATGTAGGCTTATGTAACTGCAAGCATACGAAAACACCACCCTATTGCGATGGAACTCATAAGGACCTTTGAAGGTGAAAGCTGGATGGGGAATAATTCTCCGGTTGTTTAGGTTTCAGTAAGCTGGCGATTAATGCTGATTTCACAGCCAAAGTATGTTAATGAGGTTGTGAGCCGGAGTATTGCCCGATCTCATCAACACCTCAACTGAGGAGGCAGTGCCGTGAAAAACAGATATCTTGCAGTTGTTTTGTTCATTGTCGTTCTCGTACAGGGCTGCGCCTACTCCCATGTACAGAGGCCGCTCGATATAAATTATGACAGGACCTCATTAGGCACAAAGGTTGGCCGTTCCCATACACAGTCTGTTCTCTGGCTTTTAGCATGGGGTGATGGGGGCACGAGAACAGCCGCTAAAAACGGCGGCATCACTAACATAACACATGCCGACATCGAGTTTTACATGATCCTGTTCGGCCTCTACACGCGGACTACAACGGTACTGTACGGTGATTAAGCACTTTCTTGTTTGTGGAACCGGTTTTGTCATACTGCTTGCAGGTTGTGCCGGGTTGGCCCCAGGGCACCTCTATACAAACATAACCCAGGCCCATTCGCTAGATTTCCACAACACGCCTATCGGCACGAAACGTTGCGTCTTGAATGAACACCGCGTCAAGGAACCCGTGAGTGGGTACGGGGTCACGGTGGAATGGAGTGCGGACCTGATTCGTTCCACTGCAAAAAATGCAGGCATCACCAACATAACTTACACCGAAATGCAAACCCTGAGCATCCTGATGGGCACGTACAGCCGCCGGAGACTGATTATATACGGCGATTGACCTGTTCTGTTGTAGATTATGGCGAGTCATTCAACGTGTGGAACACGCAGCACGTCTCATTCAAAATACCCTTAAAACCCCATCGTAAAGTCATTTGCAACTGACATGTCGCTTTTCCAACCATGTAATTGCCACTGAACAATAGATGGTAACGAGTCGAGTTCAGGATATTCTTTCAGCCTAAACTATCGTATTGTACTGCACCACTCCATGTCCCGCCAAAGTGATAATGTCCTAAAATAGCAAAGTAGAAATGTCCTATAGCGAGGCTGTAAACTTTCTCTAAAAGAGAGGAGTGTTATGGCCGGAAAGGACATTATCTACATGAGCTTAAGGGAGTTAAAGCGTCTGAAGGTGATTCACGAGGCGATAGAGAGTCACATAACGCAGAAGAAGGCGGCGTTTATGACAGGGCTGTCTGAAAGGCAGGTAAGGAGGCTTGTCAGTGCGGTAAGAGCAGCGGGAGAGAGAGGCGTTGTCCATAAGGGGCGAGGCATGCCGTCAAACCGTCGGATGTCTGAAAAGATAAAGGAGAAGGTGTTGAAACTCTACCGTAAGAAGTACCCTGGATTCGGCCCTCTCCTTGCCACCGAGAAGCTTAAAGAGCTGGACGGCATAAGCTTAAGCGACGAGACGCTCCGGAAGTGGCTTATGGAGGCCGGTCTCTGGAAGAAGAGGCGCAAGAGGTCCTCACACCGGCGTTGGCGGGTACGGAAGGAGTGCTGTGGGGAGATGGTACAGATGGACGGCTCTCACCACGACTGGCTTGAAGGGAGGGGACCGAAGCTTGTCCTTATGGGTTACATCGACGACGCCACCGGTAACGTTTTTGGCAGGTTCTATGACTACGAGGGAACGGCGCCTGCAATGGAGAGCTTTAAAGGGTACGTGAAGCGCTACGGGCTGCCCCAGAGCGTCTATCTGGACAGGCACAGCACCTATAAGTCCACAAAGCGGCTTACGGCCGAAGAGGAGCTTCGCGGACAAAGTTCGCCTATGAGCCAGTTTGAGAGGGCGCTTGAAGAGCTCGGAGTGGAGGTGATACACGCCAACAGCCCCCAGGCCAAGGGACGTGTAGAGAGGTTATTCGGCACCCTACAGGATCGGCTCGTAAAGGAGATGAGGCTACAGGAGATCAAGACGAAGGAGGAGGCCAACGGGTTCCTCAAAGAGTATCTGCCCGTCTACAACAGGAGGTTCAGGGTATCCCCGGCAAACGAGACGGATGTGCATGTAAGGCTTCCGAGGTACTTCAACATGGACAGGTATCTCTGCATGAAGACGGAGCGCACGGTAAGGAACGACAACACCGTAGCCCATAACGGCAAGCTCTACCAGATAGAAGAAAAGGTCAAGACCAGGAAGGTGACCGTAGAGGAGAGGGTGGACGGCTCCCTGCACATAATGACCGATAGCGCCGGTCTGAAGTGCAAGGAGATCAGGGAGCGTCCGAAGAGTGAGGCCGTGGCTAAAAGCGCAAAGACGAGGAAGCCCTATACACCTCCAAAGGACCATCCCTGGAGGCGGTGGCAATCCCGGAGGTCTCTTCCATCGAAGGGGCCTAATGGAATTCAACTTTGCCTGCAATAAGTACTCCACTATCATTCACTGTGCCTTTCACAGTGACTCTTACATTTATAGCGATATCACCAGCAGTCCCGCTCGCGAATGTTGTCTGACCGTTGATTTGAACCCGCTGGCCGTTTAGCTCGAACTCATTACTTGGGGTGTCAGGTGGCGCCAGTGTGATGATCCCCTCAATATCCATATCCCACCCTGGATTTGCCGGGGGAGCTGGTGTATCCGAGTCAAGTGTTGTGGCAAAGAGGGTAAGGTTGCCTTGATAGTCGCCCTCGACATTAACAAAAGAACCATTTTGAAGACCTGGGTCCTGAATACCATTATAGTCAACAGTCAACTGACTTAACTTAAATATCCTGCCCTCAGTGTCAAGGCTTTGTACACCCCCCTTAACTCTATCTATCTGCAAAGGTAGTGTCACCAATTCAATAAATCCTGCATGTATGTTTCCATCAGCATCGAATAATCCACTCACCGTAACTTCGTCACCAACTTGCAAATTGGCAAGGTCAATAAACCCTTGGAATGTAGTTGTCCCCGCAAGACTATCCACATAGACTGTCTGTCCCATAACCTCAAGTATCTTGTCGCCAACGTTCACCATCTCTACAGGCCCTGCCACCTCTGATTCATAAACAACCGTTTCAGCCATTCCGTTTGCCGTCTCAATCACAACCTTCATGCCGATCTCAATGTCATTCAGAGTTGCATTTGTAATGCCATCAACGGTAAATTGTGCGCTATCGGTGTTAATCTTGGTGCCGTTAACCGTTACGCTCCCTATGGCTGTGACCGGACCCGAGTAAGTGCCTGTTCCACCTATCCCCCCTCCCGCATAGCTTCCTGTACCCCCTATCCCGCCTCCAGCGTAGCCTCCACCATTCCCACATGAGGTTAATATAAAGGGCAGCCCCAGCATAATAACCACATAGAGTATCCACCTCCATTGCAATATCTTTGACATCCTTATTCCTCTTCCTTATTCAAAATAGAAGACGGCCAGGCCTGCTCTTTGCTCTCCCCTGCCTTGCACGGAAGGGTTCACATCCCGGTCGTACTGCGCAATTACTCTGTCCACGGATTCAATACACTCCTGTCCCATCTCGACAACTTTTTTTCTAAGTTCCGGGAGGACCTCTTCAGGTATATTATCATATACCACCTTTCTCTGAAGAAAGGCCTCTGACGGGGCACTGACTATATTATGGTCGATGGTTTTAATGAGTTCTGCGACATCCATTCCCAGTATAGTTATCTTTTCAGCCTCCCCTCTCTTTACTATATAACCCCTGGAGAGGAGCCGTATCCGTCCGCTTGCTAACTCCACCATGCCGATTCTGAGCATCTCATCAAGTAGGGCCTTTGTGGGTATATCGCCGCTATAGGCTTTGACAAGGGAAGCAAAGCTTCCTTCCTCACCCTCCAGAGGAAGCTCTCTTGGAATCCCTTTATCATCAAGAAAGCGGGGATCCTTGATCCACCCGCTTAAAACCCGTGAAGCACGATTGTATCGGTCGACTGCTCCCATGTCATCGGGGCTGACGATTCCGCTTATCCGTTTTACCTCCTTGCGGGAAAGGCCGGTAATAATAGCTACACGGGATGTCGTCTGTTTTTTGCCTGGTATCACGAATTCTTTTGACGCAACATCGACATATACCCACTTTGCGAGCTCCGCAAAGGTACCGTAAGGGGTTCCGCTTCTTAGAAGAATTCGAATCAGTGGACGTAACAATCTCACGATTGCGGAAGCTAGGATCTTTTTTGATTCACTGCTCATGTCTTGACAGTGTCATTCTACCTGTACACCGTTTGAGGAGTATAATAATGGGACAAATATACCATAATTTAGCCTTAAATCCTATTTTTTTGTGAGAATGTACGAAAAAGTCTCACCGTATACCTGGATAGGTGCATTGTAACTGACATTAATATTGATAATAAATGCATAAATACCTATTAGTTACAGTGAGTTGTGGAAAATAACAGAAAAATGAGACATAAAATAATTAAATGCTTGACAAACGAATATAATGGGAATATAATCCCACCAAAATCGGGAAATATATCCCAATTTATGCGGTGTGTCCATTAAGCACGGTTTCCGTTGCAATAAAAAGCAAACAGAGGTGGAATGCTGTGATTACCCCGGCTCAAAAAATATGGACCGTGCAGAAAATATTGTTGATGCCACTTTTGATAACCTTCTTAGTAATATTTGCCGGGTGTGGGGGGAGTGAGATGGGGGATGTCAGT
>JBHHXU010000088.1:0-6670 GCA_046757185.1 Thermodesulfobacteriota bacterium | reverse complement strand
GAACAAGCTGAAGGCCTATGAGCTGCAGGACAAGGGGCTTGATACGGTAGAGGCAAACGAGAAGCTCGGTTTCGGCGCCGATTTACGGGATTACGGCATCGGGGCGCAGATACTCCTCGACCTCGGTGTGGGTCAGATGCGCATTATGACCAATAATCCACGGAAGATCGTCGGTCTTGAAGGGTACGGTCTCGAGGTCGTCGAGAGGGTTCCCATTGAGACAAGACCTCATCTGAGGAATGCTGAATATCTGAGGATAAAGAAAGAGAAGATGGGGCACATGATTACCAATCTGAGGGTGGATGAGCAGTAGATGGATTTTGATGAAGCCGTCAGCAGCAAAGGGGGGAGTATGACAAAGGTTGTAGAAGGGGTTCTGTCGTCAACGGGGCTTAAGTTTGCGCTCCTCGTGAGCAGGTTCAACGAATTCATCAGCAGCAAGTTGAAAGATGGAGCGATGGACGCCCTGCTCAGGAGCGGCGCCGATGAGGGGGATATCGATATCATCATGGTTCCGGGGTCATTCGAGATGCCCCTTGTAGCGAAGGTTCTGGCCAAGAGCAACAAATATGATGCCGTTATCTGTCTCGGGGCGGTTATACGGGGCGCCACACCCCACTTCGAGTATGTTGCCAGTGAGGCGGCAAAGGGGATTGCCAGGGCAGCTATTGACGGGGAGCTGCCCGTCGCTTTCGGTCTTATTACGGCCGACAATCTCGAGCAGGCCATTGAGAGGGCCGGGACGAAGTCGGGCAACAAGGGGAGGGATGCCGCCCTGACGGCCATTGAGATGGCAAACCTCCTGCGCGAGTTGGGGAAAAAGAGGTAGTATAGGTGACACGAAGGAAGGCGAGAGAAACCGCCCTTCAGACACTTTATAAGCTTGACATAGCGGAGGCGGGCGAGATTTCGGAGGGCGTCCCTGCGGGCAAAGGGGGTGATGATGAGTTCTCCTCTCTCCTCGTCGAGGGGACGAGGGAGCACCTCCTTGAAATTGATGCACTCATAGAGAGGCTTTCAGAGCACTGGTCGATCGGACGAATGGCCGTCGTGGACAGGAACATCCTGAGGATGGCCATGTTCGAGCTGCGGTATTATGAAAAGACGCCCTATCGGGTCGTCATCGATGAGGCGGTTGAGCTTGCAAAGAAATTCGGGTCGGAGGAGTCGAGCGCGTTCATTAACGGGGTCCTCGACAGTGTCCGTAAGATGATGCCATCCTCAATTCACCTTACTGCCGGGTGAAGATAGTCGGGGTGCCGCCCTTGTGTGATAGTGAACAGCAAAGGGGAAACGCATCACTTCCTTCTCCTATAACGTTTCAGTGTTTGAGTCGCCCTCTTCTCGCTCTTCAAGAGGGTGTTCTCATTCCGCAATAAACAGTTCAGGTGGTTTATAAATGAATGTTAAGCTCTTGAACCTCTCACCACAATACAGGGCAATGAGGGGAGAGGTGTTGAAGCGAATACGGGAGGTGTGTGATTTACAATCCTTCATCCTCGGTAAAAATGTCAGGGACCTTGAAGAGGAGGTGGCCCGCTTCTGCGGTGTCCGCCATGCCGTTGGTGTCGCCTCCGGCTCTGACGCACTCCTCCTCTCCCTCATGGCCATCGGGGTCGGGCCCGGCGACAGGGTAATCACCACTCCCTACACCTTCTTTGCCACGGCGAGCGCCATTGTGAGGCTCGGTGCGATACCGGTCTTTGTCGATATAGAGCCGGAGACTTTCAATATAGACCCCAACAGCATCGAGGATCACCTCAAAAGGGCTGCACGACGTACATCCCTCCATCGAACCTTCAAGGCGATTATTCCGGTCCACCTCTTCGGTCAGTGTGCCGATATGACGCCGATAACGGCACTGGCCAGGCAGTACGGCCTCAAGGTCATAGAGGATGCCGCCCAGTCCATCGGCGCCGAATATAAGGGGAGACGGGCCGGGTCCATGGGAGACACCGGATGTTTCTCCTTCTATCCATCAAAAAACCTCGGCGGCTTCGGTGACGGCGGGATGGTCGTTACCGGCAGAAAAGGGATCGCCGACCGTTTGCGGATATTGCGGGTGCACGGCAGTAAGACGAAGTACTACCATCGGTATGTTGGGATCAATAGCAGGCTCGACGAGATACAGGCGGCCGTCCTGCGGCCGAAGCTGGTCCGTCTTACAAAGTGGGAGGAGGGAAGGATCAGGAATGCCCGTCGCT
Source organism: Thermodesulfobacteriota bacterium (assembly GCA_046757185.1). Taxonomy (GTDB): domain Bacteria; phylum Desulfobacterota; class GWC2-55-46; order S146-70; family JAUXIU01; genus JBHHTR01. The sequence continues at coordinate 4,466 of JBHHXU010000088.1, read as the reverse complement.
ACGACAGCCTCTTCAAGGCTGGTGGTCTCATGAATATCGTCTCCCTCCCGGTTATCCACCCCGATAATCGCTCCATTTTTAATCAGTATGTCGTGAGGGTGAAGAGGAGGGACGCCTTGAGGAGGTATCTGACCGAGGAGGGTATCGGGACGGAGATATATTACCCCGTACCGCTCCATCTCCAGCGATGCTTCAGGGAGTTCGGTTATAAGCGTGGCGATCTCCCGGTATCCGAGAGGGCAGCCAGGGAGACCATCGCCCTCCCCATCTACCCCGAACTTAAGGAACAGGAGCAGCGTTACGTGGTTGATACCATAGGCGCCTTCTACAGGTAGGCCTTTTATGTGATAAATTATCATCGCACCGGTAGTAGCGGGCTTTAACCTGTGCATGCACTCTTAACCCGCTTTGTTCATAAATTGCCGAGATGATCGCGCAGAAATTGAATTGACCGGGGGATTTTTGGAGGGCGTGCCGTACCAATGGGTCTCGGGGGTCGGAAAATCCCGATCTCCGCTGACCAATCCCTGTAGTTTAGCAAGGGCACGAGCACATTTGTGAGTAAAGCGGGTTAGAACAGGAGGAGTAGGACAGCCCATGACGAAACGTACATTGGTGACGGGAGGGGCGGGTTTTATCGGATCACACCTCTGTGAGCGCCTCTTACAGGAGGGACACGAAGTACTGTGTCTCGATAACTTCTTTACCGGCAGGAGGGATAATATCGCCCACCTCATGGGCAACTCGGCCTTTGAACTCATTCGACACGACATAACGGAGCCGATCCTTCTAGAGGTCGATGAGATTTATAACCTCGCCTGTCCCGCTTCACCGATCCATTACCAGTACAATCCGGTCAAGACAATAAAGACAAATATTATGGGCGCCCTGAATATGCTCGGTCTCGCAAAGCGGGTCAATGCAAAGATCCTCCAGGCCTCGACATCCGAGGTATACGGCGACCCTGAGGAGCATCCTCAGAGGGAGGCATACCGGGGGAATGTCAACCCCATCGGCCCACGGGCCTGTTATGATGAGGGAAAGCGGTGCGCGGAGGCCCTCATGTTTTCCTATCACCAACAGAACGGAGTCGATATACGGGTGGTGCGCATATTCAACACTTACGGTCCGAGGATGCTCGCTGACGACGGCAGAGTGGTGAGTAATTTTATCGTACAGGCGCTCCGTGGAGAGGCGATTACCGTATACGGCGACGGCAGTCAGACCCGCTCCTTCTGTTACGTCGATGACCTGGTTAACGCGCTGATCATGATGATGGAGTGTGATGGCTTCACCGGTCCGGTCAACCTGGGTAACCCTGAGGAGTTCACTATCCTTGAGTTAGCTCAGAAGGTTAAGGGCCTGATTAATGGCAGTCTGAAGCTGGTTTATAAGCCGCTGCCTGAAGATGATCCCGTTCAGCGCCAGCCCGATATTGCCCTTGCAAAGAGAAAACTCGACTGGCAGCCCCGTATTGCAATCGACGAAGGGATCGTGAAGACCATCGATTACTTTCGGGAAATACTGAGTTTCCATGAACCTTCAAAAGAACTTAGATCCACCCTTTAGCGGGTTGGGTAAGCAGCCCATTCATCACTCAAAAAAGGAGGGAATTGAAAAATGAAGAAGTGTACAAAGTGGCTCGGTTTTTTTATGATTATCGGCGCTCTTTACCTCTGGTATAAGTCGTATTTCTCAATTGAAGAGAATGATGAACCGTACGACTTCTACCAGGCGCCTCCTGAGAGAGGACCAGGACTGGACATAAACAGCGCAACCGTTGAAGAGCTCCAGGCGATAAGTGGTATTGGAGAGAGCCTGGCAGAGAGGATTGTAGAATACAGGAATGAGAACGGCCCCTTTCTGAGCATAGATGACGTAAGGAAGGTCAAAGGGGTGGGGGAACACAACTTCCATACAATCAGGGCTAAGATTGTGGTGGGATAGGAGAGCAAAAGACTTCCAATGGATTATCTGTAATATGGATTAGGCCTATGGAGACTCGACGAAATAAGAATGGCGTTTTGGAGCCCATAACTATTTGATAGACCTTATTTTTCAACGAATATTTAAGTATTAAGGAAAATTCAGATCAATCCATTAAGAATTGTTTGCTTTATCTGTAGCTTTAAACGGTGGGAGGGTCATGAATTCCATTCACTCAAAGGCATTTAAAGTCTGTCAACCAAATCACTTGTTTTGTACAGTGGAATAAGAAATGAATATTGACAATTTACATGAAGAAGAAATCAACCTCATAGACTACTGGAGAGTTATATGGAAACGGAAAGCACTAATAGTCATAGTAATTTTGATTAGTACCATATCAACTGCCGTCAAATCTCTTTATATGGAAAATATTTATCAAGCGCAAGCAGTTATCACACCAGTAGGTAAAAAAAGCGGAGGCGGTGGCTTATCATCTCTTATGCAGCAATTGGGGGGCCTCCCAGGCATAGCGCTTCCAGGATCAGCATCGGCAACAGAGCTTGTCAACCTGCTTAATTCCAAATTACTTAAGAAGAAGATCATCGAAAAAAATAATTTACTTCCCGTGTTCTTTCATGAACAGTGGGATGAAGAGAAGAAGGGGTGGAAAGAGGATAGGAATGGTCATCCAACGATGTGGGATGGACTGAGAGCGTTAGAAGGTATGGCAAGTGTACAAAACAACGCTCAAGATAGTACTATAACCATCTCTGTTGATTATTATGACCCTGAAGTGTCCGCACAAATAGTTGATTATTTCCTAACCGCCTTAAATGAACATATGAGCGGTGAAACCAGAAGGGTGGCTGAATCAAATAAAGAATACTTGGAAGAACAATTAAAGAATACCTCGGATCCGCTTATAAAGCGGAATATATACAACTTAATAGCAAAGCAGATAGAGACAGCGATGATGTCTGGTGTTAAAGAGAACTTTGCTTTTAAGGTCATAGATCCTCCAATGGTGTCTGACAGGAAGATTCGGCCAAAAAGACTGCAAATGGTGATGATGAGTTTTTTCGCTTCATTATTTGCAGGAGTATTTCTTGCGTTCTTTGTGGAATATGTTGTGAAGGTAAAAAAAGAATAGTGGTATTGCTGTTCTCTTTTGCTTTCCTCCTGCCCCATACTGCAAGCTTTATTCTCAAGAATAGGGAGAATTTCGATGTCTAATAGTTTCAAATTAATACCCAAGGTTTCGCTATACCACTTGCTCATTATAGCCTTCCATCTACTCATTGCTGGCTCCCTCTTACTGCCTGCTAAGATTAATGCCCAGTCGGCTTTTCCTGGTGCAGATGTATCATTACAAGAACAAACAATAGACGATATATGTAAAAGGAGAAACCTTTCACCTGATAAGTGTCAGGAATTAAAAACAAGACTCTCAAAGACAGGTGACCGGCCTGTACGGGAGTCAATACAGACGCCTAAGGAGGGTTTTGATTGTTTCACGCCCGAAGATACTAAAAAGGGTTTGAAAATATTTGGGCATGACATTTTTAGAAGGGTGCCGATTATGCCGCCACAAAACCTTCCAGTTCCTTCGGACTATACAATAGGTCCTGGCGACGAGATTGATATCCTCATCTGGGGCAGAGTAAATGCACGTTATGCTCTTACAGTAAGTCGAGAAGGTGCGATACTCCTTCCAGAAATAGGTTCATTGTCTGTTGCCGGGAAGACCTTTCAGGAGATGAAGAGATATATAACGAGACAGGCAAAGAATATTGTGGGAGCAGAGGTAAGTATAACAATGGGCAGGCTGAAAAGCATCCAGGTCTTTGTCTTAGGAGAGGTAAGAAACCCGGGTGTGTACTCTTTAAGCGCCATGTCCACCGTAACCAATGCACTCATGGCAGCGTGCGGACCAACACGCATTGGTACGCTCAGAAGGGTTGAGTTAAAGAGAGCTGGTAAAACAATCGTAAAAATGGACTTATACGACCTCCTTTTGAAAGGTGATAAATCAAAGGACCTGATGATAAGAAATAGTGATGTAATATTTGTGCCGGTAGTAGGTCCCCTTGTTAGTATTAGCAGTGATATAGGGATGCCGCCTGCTGTAGATGAAGTAAAAAGACCTGCTGTAGATGAAGTAAAAAGACCTGCTGTAGATAATATAAGGAGGCCTGCTATATATGAGTTAAGGGGAAAAACAAGGCTTCTGGATTTAATTCAAATGGCAGGAGGGCTTAGTGCCACAGCATTTAGAGGGAGGATACAACTTCAAAGAATAGAAGATCATCGTGCTCGAACTGTATACGAAGGTGATTTGATCAACATAAAAAAGAATCCAAATAAAAATTTCATCTTAAAGGACGGGGACCTTATAAAGCTTTTTCCTATCGCGGATCGAAAGAATACTATGATTATTAACGGGGCGATAGTAAATCCGGGGGAGTATGGCGTTATATCGGGGGAGACTAAAGTTAGTGATGTTGTCACACTGGCAGGCGGGTTGCTGTATTATGCCT
>JBHHXU010000087.1:0-6736 GCA_046757185.1 Thermodesulfobacteriota bacterium | reverse complement strand
TCCCCCTCTTCTCCACCTCCGCTGAATCGAACGTAGGGGTTGCCCGCCTCATGGACTTCATCGCGCGATACGGCTCCTCACCCGTCGACCGGGAGACGGTGACGGCGGTCGGCGCCAAGGGTGACGAGGTGGAGCTTTCTCTTGCCGGTCAGGAGACGGTCTTGTACGTTTTCAAAACCCTCGGTGAAGCCCACCTTGGCGAACTCTCCTTCTTCAGGGTCTACTCCGGAACGTTGAAGAGCGGCAGCGATCTCTACAACAGCGAGAGGAAGAGCACCGAGAAGATCGGACAGATATACCTCCTCAACGGAAAGAACCGGACGAGTGTCAAGACCCTCCACGGCGGCGACATCGGTGCGGCGGTTAAGCTGAAGGACACCCATACGGGGAACACCCTCTGCAGCTCGAAACAGGTGGTGACGCTGCCTAAAGTCGAGTTTCCAAAACCGAATATACACGCCGCACTGAAGGCTAAGTCAAAGGGGGACGAAGACAAGATATCCACCGGCCTCGCCGCCATCCATGAAGAGGACCCCACCTTCCTCTACCGCTCCGACCCCGAATTGCGGCAGATGGTCATCTCCGGCCAGGGTGACCTCCATCTTCAGACCGTTTGCGAGAGCCTCAAAAGGCGTTTCAACGTTGAGATCGAACTTATCGAACCCAAGATACCGTACCGGGAGACGATCAAGAGCAGGGGGGAGTCCAAGTATCGCCACAAGAAGCAGAGCGGCGGCGCCGGCCAGTTCGCGGAGGTGTGGATGCGGGTTGAACCGAAACAGCGGGGGGAGGGAATTGAATTTACCGAATCTCTGAGGGGGCAGAATGTTGATCGCGTATTCGTCCCGTCTGTCGAAAAGGGGGTCAATGCCGCGAGCAAGGAGGGTGTCCTCGCCGGTTACCGGGTGGTGGATGTAAAGGTCGACTTTTACGACGGGAAGCAGCACCCGGTGGACTCAAAGGACATCGCCTTCCAGATAGCCGGAAAACAGGCCTTCAAGGAGGCTGTCATGAGCGCCAAGCCGTGCCTCCTGGAGCCCATATGCACCGTCGAGATCAAGGTGCCGGAGGAGTGCATGGGGGATGTGATGGGTGACATCTCAAGCCGCCGGGGGAAGATCCTCGGCATGGACTCCTCCAACGGCTTTCAGGTCATACGGGCGCAGGTCCCCCAGGCGGAGCTCTACCGCTACTCAACCACGCTCCGCTCCATGACCGGAGGACGCGGGATGTACGCGGAGGAGTTCAGCCACTACGAGGAGCTGGCACACGACCTGGTGCAGAAGGTGATTGCCGAGAGCAAGAACAAGGAGGAGTAGGCTCTCTACCCCCTAAAGGGGCACTATGCAATGAGGAGGAGAGCGACACCGAGGAGCACCCTGTAGACGACAAATGGGGTCATAGAGGAGCGACTGATGAGCTTCAGGAAGAAATGGATAGCCCCATAGGCCGCGACAAAGGCTACCACGAAACCGACGACGACAGCGAGCCAGGGGGTAGCCGCCCCCCCCTCCACCAGCTCCATCCCCTCCATACCGCCTGCCAGGAGACCGACTACAACGGCCAATAAGAATGAAAAGCGGGCGGCGCCCGTCCTTGACAACCCCATGAAGAGACCCGCCGTTATGGTAATACCCGATCTGCTGGCGCCGGGGACGAGCGCCACCGCCTGGGCTATACCGACGACGAGGGCGGTGCGCCAGTTGACATCGGAGATACCCCCTCTTCCCGGCCTCCGGTCCGCAACCCAGAGGGCAATCCCCCAGACTATGGACGACCACGCTATGACCTCAAAGGTACGGAGGCGATTGGCCACGATATCGTGGGCGAGATAGCCGGCGAGTCCTACCGGCACCGTTCCGAGGAGCACCAGGACGGCCAGGCGCCCGTCACGGTTCCCGTGCCAGGAACGGCGGACGATTGCCTGCCGGAGACCTTTGAGAATCCTCACGATATCCTCCCGCAGATATATGATCACGGCGAGGAGGGTGGCGGTATTGAGGGCGACATCAAAAGCGATACCCTGGTCCGGCCAGTCGGTAAGAAGGGGGAGGAGTATGAGATGGGCGCTTGATGAGATCGGGAGGAACTCGGTCACCCCCTGTATGAGGGCGAGTATGACTGCCTGGGTCAGATCCATCGCGTCATCGGGAGGATAACACTCACACTAGTACCGAACAGACACCGCTAGAGACTCAGAAAGGAACACCCGGGCCACCCTGTCTCAGTGAAAGCATGTGCGTGCATTGATACATCCACCCTATCGAGTAAGGGAGGTCTTGGTCTGATGGAGAGGCTGATCTGTAAAGGGGACAGCGCACTCTCTCGTGCTCCCCTTTATCTTCTCAATGGTGTGATTGATGGCTGGGAGGACGACGGCGAGATTCTCACGGACCGCCTTCGGGCTGCCGGGAAGGTTGATGATGAGGGTCTCACCCCGCACCCCGCAGACGGCCCTCGATACCATGGCGTAGGGTGTCTTACTGAGACTCTCGGCACGCATCGCCTCGGCCATGCCGGGGAGTTCCCTTTCAATGACCGCCCTTGTTGCCTCCGGGGTGACGTCCCTCGGCGACACACCGGTGCCGCCGGTGGTCAGTATCAGGTCGAGTCTCTTCTCATCCACAAATTCGACCAGACGTTCTCTAATGACATCCGGCTCGTCAGGAATGATTTCATAGACCGCCACCTCTGCCGGGAGTTCCTGAATCATCTCCGCGATTACCTTCCCGCTCAGGTCCTCCCGCTCCCCCCTGGAACCCTTGTCACTCATGGTCAGTATACCTGCCCGTATCACTCTCTCCTCCACCAGGGCGGATAACTATCCGTCCCCTGTCCTCACGGGTGCTCCTCAACCCACACCTCTCCCCGTTCCGTCGTCTCCCTCTTCCAGATCGGCACAGTCCTCTTCAGTTCTGATATCGCCCACTCACACGCCATGAAGGCGTCGTTCCGGTGGCGGGCCGCGGCGACAATCAATACGATATTTTCGCCGATGCTAATCTTACCGACCCGGTGAACGATCCCCAGTTCGATGATATTGAAATTTCCCAGGGCCCTCTGTCGAATGGAAGCGAGATTCTTCTCCGCCATACCCGGGTAGTGTTCAAACTCAAGGCCGACGATGGTCTCCCCTCTGGAGATGTCCCTGGCAGCGCCGAGAAAAGTAACAATGCCGCCTATCTCTCTGGAGGCGGCCTTTATCGCATTAATCTCATCCTCTACGGAAAAGTCCTCTTCCTGTATCCTTACCTGCTCTGCCATACCAGACTACCCGCCGGAGAAGGGCGGCAGGAATGCCACCTCATCGCCATCCGTCACCTTCCTTTCATTGCCTCCGAATTCCTGATTCACCGATACGAGGACGCTCCTTGAATCGAGCACATCTTTCAGGGAGGGGTACTCCTCTACCAATTTCGCCTTCAACTCGCCGACCGTCAGAGCACCCGGTATATCCATCTCCACATCCTCACGACCGACGAGCCCTTTCAGCATCGCAAAGAACTTGAGCCTTACCATCTACACCAGCCTGCCTTCATCGCTCGCAATGTGTATATGGGTCCGATCGAAGGACCTCTTGAGAAGCTCCTTTACCGTTGACCCGTCCTCCGGAAATATGGAGTAACCGTAACCGAGTTCTCCACTCTTCCCCAGGTTCAACTTGTCGAATATATTGTCGGAACCGACCGATTTCAGGATGTCCTCCATGACCCTGAGCGCCTTCTCGTCAGATTCAAGGAAGAGTATGGCGAGCCGCTCCTCATCAAGCTTGGCAACAATATCGAAATCCCTTATCCGCTCCCTTACAAAGCTGAGGATGTCCTGCACAATACGTTCGCCCTCGTACTTCGACAGGATGGTGAGACCGGGTATCCGGAGGGTGAGGAGGAGAAAGCGTCTGCCGAACCGCTTGCCGCGGCTTATCTCTTCAGAGGCCCGCCTCTCAAAGTACTCCCTCGTGGTAAGGAATTCGTACTCCCTCAGCCTGGCATCACTCGATGCCAGCATCTTCATCCCCTTTTCGATATAGACCACAAACCGTTTGAGCACCTCCGTATCGGCCCTTGAAAAGTTGTGAGCATAGATGCTCTCCTCTGAGCTCTTATTGAAAAGGGTCACCACCCCGTCAACAACCTTATTCTCCGTCATCAACGGATGGGCGATGACAGAGCGTATATAGTCGTTCTCGCTCTTCGGAATCTCCTTACGAACCAAACCGCCTGAACCGATCGTCTCCATGAGCACCTCCCTCTCAATGGGAAGAAAGTACTCCCGTATCTTGTGGTCGTCGAGCCCGGAAGCCCCACGAAGCTTGAACTTGCTGCTCCCGTTATAGCGGGTTCTGATCGTTGATCCCTCGGCGCCGATGATGGCAGCCATTGTCGATACCGCGGTCTGGTAGAACCTGTTCGGGTCTGTAATGGAGAGGATTTCCAGACCGGTCTCGTCCACCGCGAAGATCCTGTTGGAGCGGAGGATGCTCTCTTCATGTTTTTGACTGCGGTGGATGTTCTCGGCAAGGAAGGCAGCGAGTTCCGTCAGAAGGGGCTCTATATACGAAGCCGTCTCTTCACCGGTAATAAGCTGCACGCTCAGGACACCGATGAAACGCTCCTTCGCCATCATGGGGAGGCCCAGATACATCTTGTTGAGTCCCACATCCACCTCCCTGTCCACCAGGGTGACGCTCCTCTTCGTATCAGCAACCCACCCCTCAAGCCCCTCCCCCGTTTGAAGGGTGAGGCTTCCGATCCTCTCTACAATCTTTAACGTCGAGGCCATCAGGCACCACGTTGCATCGTCGTCATTATAGAGATAGATGTAGGAGGTGACCCCGCCGATGAAGTCGGCCATTGCGGAACATATCTTCCTGAGACGCTTGTCGATAGAATCCTGGGAGGACATGATTGAATTGATCCTCTTCCAGAGGGCAAACTTCACGTCCGTCCCCTTCATCTTGCCGATCTCCTCTGACCGGTAGATGACCTCAGCGGCAAGGTTTACCAGGCTCACGAGGAAGTTGAGGTCCTCTTCGGTAAAGGCGTGGGTCGATTCGCAGCTGCTGACATTAATTACACCGATGATCCGGGAATCGACAATCAGAGGGACACAGAGGGCGCTCTTCACGTCACTCCGCTCCCGCAATCTCTTAAACTCCTTCCCCGACGCCTTGCCGGTTATGAGTATGGGCTTTCTGTCTTTGGCGACTCTCCCGGCAATCCCCTGGCCGATGGGAATCCGTATCTTCCGCACCACTTCAATGTCCATCCCCCTGGCCACCTCGACCCTGAGGGTGCCGTCACTCTCGTCTATCAACATGAGGGATCCCCTCTCCGCCCTCGACGCCTCGATGGCGAGGATGAGTATAACGGTGAGGAGCTCTTTCCTGTCCGCCGTGAGCCGCACCGCGTCGACGATCTCACGCATCGATGAAAGAAGAGAGAGCTGATCGGTGGCGGGTCCGACATCGGTGAACTTGCCGCCGCCCCGCAGGCTCCAGAGGAGCCTCACACTCAGTGGGCTCAGTATCTCTATATTGACAAACTCAGGCTGGCGCAAGAAGTTATTGACGTGCGGCTCATCCAGGCAGTTGACGACGAAGTCAAGCCTTGGGAAGTCTTTGAGGTCGTTGAGATCATTCGACAGGCGGATATTATGCTGCTCGGCGAGCCTGTACCCCATCTCTTCAAGTTTGAAGAGCATTGCATTGGGATTGGGATCGATGATAGCGATAACCTCAATCTCCTTGTCAACAATGAGGGTCGGCAGGAGCCCCAGTCCCTGCTTATTGCCGCCTATGATGGCTATCTTCTGTATCTTCTCTGATACAGTCACTCTGATATACTCTCCAGTATGCCCATCTCGACAAGCCTCTTAATCAGTTGCACCGATTCGATATCCTTATCATAAATACTCTTCGAGCGCTTCGGCGCCCCTCCACCCTCATCGAGTTTCTTCGCGCTCTCCAGCAGGAGCTGTTCCACATCGGTGTGTATCGTAGTATCGGGAGAGGCGAGGTTGGTCTCCACCTCAAACTCCCCGTCACCCCAGCCTATCAGCCGGTAAAACGCATCCTCTCCGGTGAGGTCTCTGTAGGTCGCATGAACGACCTTCCCCCCTCTCATGTATACCATGCCGTACCCTTCCCCGGAGCCTACCCGTATAGCTGTCGTCTTGTTCTGCATATGAAACACCTGAATGATATCGGCGAGCCCCATGTCCCTGAGTCTGCCCTGTATGCTCATAATCGTCCTCCGTTTATTAACTTTATCCATAAATGGAGTTATTGTCAAGAGATTTAATAACTTGTTGCTAATTTATACTATATTGTAGTAGAATTTATATACTATGGAACTTTTTGAAAATTCGAAGGAGAAGAGCAAGAAGAACGACTCCCATGCCCCCCTTGCGGATCGGATGAGACCCAGGACATTAAAGGAGTTCCTGGGTCAGCGTCAGATTACTACACTCCTCACGAGGCTTATCGATAAGGGGGAGATTCCTTCCCTCATCCTGTGGGGACCGTCAGGGTGCGGGAAGACGACCCTTGCAAACATTATCGCGGAGGCATCGGCTACCACCATGGTCTCCTTCTCGGCCGTCCTCTCCGGCGTCAAGGAGGTGCGGGAGGTCTTCAAGGAGGCGCAGCGCCAGCTTCGCCTCACAGGGAAAAAGACCATCCTCTTCATCGATGAGATACACCGCTTCAACAAGGCGCAGCAGGACGCCTTCCTCC
>JBHHXU010000086.1:0-6827 GCA_046757185.1 Thermodesulfobacteriota bacterium | reverse complement strand
CACCATCTTTTCAACAGAGCCCTTTATGACCTCCTCCATAGTGAAGTGCCCCTCTTCACCGGCGAGTTGGCAGAGGAAGACTATCTGAAAGAGGAGATCCCCAAGCTCATCCTTTAACATGTCGGGAGAGCGGGCGTCTATGGCGGCGATGACCTCGTACGCCTCTTCAATGATGAAGGGGACGAGACTCTCCACGGTCTGTTCACGGTCCCACGGGCAGCCGTCGGGGGCGCGTAGCCGCTCCATGACGGAGAGCAGGTCGTTAAGGTCCTTCCGGCTCATGAGCAGCCCTTCCCGGTCTTGCCCTCACGATGAGGGACATCCTCTGTCTTCATGACCTGTGAAAGCCTCTTGAGCTCCTCCGCTGTATTGATATTGCTGAGAAAGGGGAAATCGGGGGCGCCAGGGAAGAAATCTTCCTCCAGCCTTCTGACCTTGATGCGGCGGTAGAGGTTTCCTATCGTGAGGTCGTGCCTCTGTATCATCTCCTCCATAGGGCCCATGCACCGCCGGGAGTAGATGGCGTGGAGGGGATGAAAACGGCCGTTGATGCAGGGAATGACCGCATCGTGTCCCTTTGCCTCACGAACCATCTTCTCGATAACGCCTCTGTCGAGGAGGGGCATATCGCACGCCGCAACAAAGCAGTAGGGTGACGGCGAGTGAAAGAGGGCGGTATAGATGCCGCCTATGCTCCCCGCACCGTCATAAATGTCCGCAACTACCCTGACATTGAGCCGTTCATAGTCGAGGATAGTCTCCCGGTTGGTGATCACAATGAGGTGGGTGAAGCTCTTGTGGAGGGTCTCTACTACACGCTCTACAATACTCTGTCCGTTGATTTCGATAAAGGCCTTGTTGAAGCCCATCCTCCTGCTCTTGCCGCCGACGAGCACCGCCCCTGTCATCTCTTTAAGGAACATCTGAATAAGTCAGCCCTTCCTTATCTTTATCTCTATCTCCCTGGGGTTGGAACACCCCTTGAGACTCTTGACTATGCCCCGTATGGACTCCTTGACGAGGGCCTCGATGAACGGCTTGAGGGTGACGACCTTCCCGTCTACGACGAGGGTAGCGCCTTCACTGACAGGAGATCCGAGAAAACGCTCTTCTATGAAATCCGCTACTCCCTCTGGGTCATTGATGTCAAAGCGGGGCACCTTCCCCCGCGTCTTTATATCGCTGGCAATGGCGATGAGGTGACGGTCCTTCATGCAGAGGGGTTTGAGTGAGCACGCCTTCCTGACAACCTCTATCTTGGGGTAGGGCGACTTTTTGTACCCCTCGGTAATGACGATGTCGTGGTCGTGAGTGAATGATGCTGCCAGCCTCTCAAGGGGCCACTCCCTGGTGACATCCTTTACCACCGCCATCTTCCTCCTGGAAGAGAGGACGACGGTCCTGGCGCCGGCCCTCTTGTGCCTCCAGCTGTCCTTCCCCTCGTGGTCTATCTCGAAGCCGTGGACGTCGTGCTTGATGGCGCCGACACGATACCCCTTGTCGGTGAGGCGCCGCACCACCTGTTCCATGAGGGTGGTTTTGCCGCTCCCCGACCTCCCTACTATCGATACTATGGGAATCATACTCTATTCGATAAATTAACAGGAGCCACTTCTACCCCCTTAACATTTCCCTGTTCAAGGTTGATTCCTCTGCAATAACCTTTTAAATCAGATCATGAAGGACATGAAGAAAAACTTTTTTTAATTCAACATATTAACTTCATTCTCTTCATGTACTGGTCAATTGGACTTTTTGCAGAGGTCGTCAAAGTTACGTTTCACAAAGCCTATTTGCAGGCTAACGATAGCAGGATGCAATTCATCTGTCAATGCAATTTGCTATATATATTTAATAGTTATGTCAAAGAGAGCCCTTTACACCCAACTGTGCGGGTGATATAATTTTTAAATGCATTTCTTAACCACCAGACGGATGAAGACCCTCCTCTTCATTGCGGTTATAGCATCCTTTTCTCTGCTCATATTCTTTCTCGTTTTGCACTATCGTTACGGCGCCTTGATCGATGTTGCATCGGTTGAGATTACCGAAACGGGGGTTAAACTGGACAGGATCCACTATACGGAGGCGAAGGGCGGTGCTGTTGAGTGGACACTGGAGGCGGACTCAGCCAATTATTTGAAGGAGAGGGCCCTGACGATCTTTGAGAATCCCAAAGTGCTCTTCTACGGAAAGGATGGAAGCTCCTATACACTGACAGGAAGTGAGGGAAGATACATGAACGATAGCGGGGATATTGAGATGTCGGGGAATGTACGTGTCGTTGCCGACGACGGGTATACCCTCGCAACCAGATCACTCCGGTACGACGCCTCCGCGAAGCAGATCAGTACGGACGAGAGGATCAGGCTCGATACCAGGGAGATGCGCATTGAGGGCATCGGGCTCCTTATTTCTATAGACAGGGAGGGCTTTTCCGTGCTAGATGATGTCAGGACGGAATTACGATATGCACTCATGTAACCTGACAGGGGGGAGAGGCCGCTCTATAGCGTGGGTGGCGGCGGGTCTCCTCTTCTTTATAGTGGGAGTCGCCGTTCCCGGAGTTGCTGTTGCCGTCGAAGAGCAGGCGGAGAGTGCGGAGGAAACCACAAGCATCACTGCCGACAGGATGGATGCCGTGAAAAGTGAGAACAGAGTGAAGTTTTACGGCAATGTCATTGTTTTACAGAAGGATTTTACCCTGCACTCAAATGAGCTTACTGTCTACTACACCCCGGACGGAAAGGATGTTAAGGAGATTATTGCCGTCGGGGGTGTGCGCATCGTCCAGCCCCTGCGGGAGGCGACTAGTGAGAAGGCGGTCTACAGGAGAGGTGAGCGGGTGTTGATACTCACGGGGAACCCTGTCGTAAAACAGGAGAGGGACAGGGTGAGCGGTATGCGGATCATCTTCTACCTCGATGAGGAAAAGAGCATCGTCGAGGGAAGCGGGGAAGAGAGGGTCAAAGCGGTCATTCATCCCGGCAAGTCCGGCACGTTGTTTGAAGGGCAGGAGAGAGAGTGAAACGCCTCGTTATTGACGGCGTCACCAAGAGCTTCCGGGGGAGGAAGGTGGTCAATGGGGTAAGCCTGGCGATAGAGCCGGGGGAGGTTGTGGGGCTGCTTGGACCCAACGGCGCCGGTAAGACGACAACCTTCTACATGGTGGTCGGGCTCATCCCCCCTGAGAGGGGAATGGTCTTCCTCGGGGCCGATGAGATTACGGAGCTTCCCATGTATCGAAGGGCGAATCTCGGTATCAGCTATCTTCCTCAGGAGCCGTCAATATTCAGGAAGATGACCGTGGAGGAGAATATTGTGGCCATTCTCGAGTTCCTGAACCTCCCGAAGGAGGAGGAACGGATGCGATTGAAGGGGCTCCTCGATGAACTGGGGTTGAGCCACCTCGCTAAAGTAAAGGCCTATTCCCTCTCGGGGGGGGAGCGAAGGCGGGTTGAGCTGGCGCGGTCGCTCGTCAACTCCCCCCTTTTTATGCTCCTTGACGAGCCCTTTGCGGGAATAGACCCCATCGCGGTATCCGATATACAGGAGTTCATCCTCAAGTTCAAAACGAGAGGCATCGGGGTGCTCATAACCGACCACAATGTCAGGGAGACATTGAATATATGTGACAGGGCGTATATAATAAACGATGGAAGGATCGTTGAGACCGGCGCTCCGGCGGAGATACTGGAGAGCCAGATGGTAAGGGATGTCTATCTCGGCGAGCACTTTACACTATAGGTCACCATAGCGTCACAAGGGGAAGTCATCTATGCCACAGAGTATGAAACAGGAGCTGCGCTTATCACAGCAGCTCATTATGACCCCCCAGCTTCAGCTGGCCATCAAGCTCCTCCAGCTTCCAAGGCTGGAGCTCTCAGAATACCTGAAGCAGGAGCTGGAGTCGAATCCCGTACTCGATCACGACGATGAGGGGGACGGTACGCAGGAGACACCCGTGAACAAAGATAGTGACGATCAGGAATTGCAGAGCTACATGGAGAGCTATTCCGGTAGTCTCCCTGATTACGGTTACGACGGGAGTGATGAGGCGGAGGGGAGTACGGTCGAGAGGATATCGACGCAGCAAACCACACTGGTGGATCACCTCATGTGGCAATTGAAGATGTCTGAATTTACAGAGAGGGAGATGGAGATTGCCACCTATATTATCGGCAATGTCGATGAGGAGGGGTATCTCAGAGTAGTGGATGGTCGTGGTGATAGTGGGACCATTGAGGAGGAGGCGCTCAGGGAGATTGCAGGACAGACAGGTGGAGCTGTTAATGAGGTCGTGGATGTCCTGGAGAGGGTACAGCAATTCGACCCCCCTGGGGTTGCTGCCAGGAGCATAAGGGAGTGCCTGCTCGTACAGGCCCGTCTTCTGCCGGTGAGGGATGCCATAGTGGAGGCGGTCATTGCAGACCACCTCGATGCGCTTGAAAAGAGGCGGTACGGGGCTATAGCGTCCACTCTCGGGGTGCCGGTAGAGTCGATCCTTGAGGCTGCACGGGGCATAGCAACCCTCAACCCGAGGCCGGGAAGGGCCTACGGCTCAGAGGAGGTAACGCTGGTAGTGCCCGATGTCTATGTGTATAAGGTGGGGGATGAGTACGTCGTGGTCACCAATGAGGACGGTCTTCCCAAGCTGAGGATCAGCGCCTACTATAGAAGCCTTATGATGAACAATACACGTGAGGTGGTCTCCGCAAAGGGGTATGTGAAGGAACGGCTCCGCTCTGCCATGTGGCTTATCAGGAGCATGCACCAGCGGCAGCGGACGATCCACAGGGTAGTGGAATGCATTATCGAAAGACAGAGGGAGTTTCTGGATAAGGGGATGGAGTATCTCCGGCCCATGGTGCTGAGGGATGTGGCCGAGGAGATTGATGTCCACGAATCGACGGTGAGCAGGGTGACGGCGAATAAGTATGTCCATACACCGAGGGGCATATTTGAGCTCAAGTTCTTCTTTTCCAAGGCCATAAATAAGACCGACGGGAGTGATGTATCGGCGGACTGGATCAAGGAGATGATAACAAAGATTGTGGAGAAGGAGGATAGAAGGGCCCCTTTGTGTGACGAGAGGATTACTGAAATCATAAGGGGGAGCGGCTTCGTGCTGGCGAGGCGAACCGTTGCCAAGTACCGTGAGGCGCTGGGGATACCCCCCTCCGGCAGACGTAAAAGTTATTTCTAGCAGGGAACATACACCCCGGTCATTAGTACTGCTTTCATGCATGATCCCTGAAAACGCACTGACCGCAGTGGAGACGGATTTTAATTATACGTATGTCGTGATACGTGATGCGTACATCGTATTGCGCGATACGCACGACTCACGACGCAATACATTTTTAGGGGAGTCCGCTATGTTGAACAGTTTATGCTCATTACTAACCTCTTCATACCGTTGCGGGATGGGCCATGAGACTTGAGGATTTTATCTCTCACGATCTGATAATTCCCTCTCTCACTGCTCAGGACAAGAGGGGGGTTCTGGATGAGATGGTGAGCGATCTTGCCGGGAAAATTGAGGGTCTTAACAGAGAAAACCTCCTCGAGCTCCTTCTGGATCGGGAGAAACTCGGCAGCACCGGCATCGGCTACGGTGTGGCGATTCCCCATGCGAGGCTCGATGGTCTTGAGCATACGGTCGTATCGTTCGGAAGAAGCATGAAGGGGATCGATTTTCAATCCATGGATGACAAGCCGGCCCATCTCTTCTTCCTCATTTTTGCCCCCGGGGGGGCTACTACCGTCCATATCAAGGTGCTGGCAAGGATATCACAGCTCCTCAAGGATGCCGCCTTCAGGGACAGGTTGATGAGGGCTGCGACCCGTGAAGAGCTATACCGCATCATTGTCGAGAGTGATAGAAGGCAAAAAGCTTCGGTATGACGACATTCACCGTTGAGGATCTTTTAAAGAACGGCTCACAGTGGGGGCTCGACCTCAAACTTGTATGCGGAGAACAGTATCTATTAAACCCGATTACCACCTCAAGAATCCAGAAACCGGGACTGCTCCTCACCGGTCTCCCGGAGGATTTGCACGCCGGGAGAATTCAGATAATCGGCGGCGCTGAGATCGGCTACCTCACCTCTCTTGGAAAACTTCAGAAGGCGAGTTTCCCCTGTCTGGTGACCACCCGGGGGCTTGAAGTGCCTCCCTTCCTCATTGCCTTTGCCGGGGAAAAAAAGATTCCCATCCTTACCACCTCTCTTGCGAGCTCACACCTTATTGAGGGTCTTATAAAGTGTCTCGAGGAGAGCCTCGCACCGACAACGACAGTCCATGGAGTTTTTGTCGGTGTCCAGGGGATAGGCGTGCTTATAGTCGGCAAGAGTGGAATCGGGAAGAGTGAATGTGCGCTGGATCTCATTCTGAGGGGACACAGGCTGGTTGCGGATGATGTGGTGATTATCAAGAAGATGCCCCGTTCCGTTCTCTACGGCACACCCGCGGAGATAATTAAGTACCATATGGAGATAAGGGGACTGGGGATACTGAATATAAAGGATCTCTTCGGCATCACGGCGATACGAGTGAAGAAGCAGGTAGATATTGTCGTGGAGATGGTACAGTGGGCATCGGATGAGAGCTACGAGCGGCTCGGTTTTGACGAGGGCACTTATACCATACTCGATGTTGCACTCCCCCACATTAGGATACCGGTAAGTCCGGGAAGGAGTGTGGCAGATCTCGTAGAGGTGGCGGCGAGGAATCAGATCCTCAAATTTATGGGGTATAATCCAAGCCTGGCATTTCAGAAGAAACTGCAGGATGCCATGTATAAGAGTATCAGCGAGAAAAAACAA
>JBHHXU010000085.1:0-6832 GCA_046757185.1 Thermodesulfobacteriota bacterium | reverse complement strand
ATATCATAAGAAATGACTATTAGTCCAGTAAATTATAGTACGATATACTAGGACACTAAGCGTATGAACCCTTTTCGATTCATTCTGAATCATTCCCGGGCGACTGCCGCAAATGTTTACTTACTACTGTATCCCAAGCCACTTCTGGCCCAAGCCATTTCTCATGATACGACATTATTACAGAGCGTATGGAAAGTCCTGAATGCGATGTGTCCAGATCAGTTGTTAAAGGAAGGTCGCGTGTATGGAGGCGGACTCTACAAACTTGAGCCAAAAGAGCTTGCCAACGTAGATGCCACACCAATTGCGGGATTGATCCCTGATTTGCAGGCGCCCTTACCGACCAAGCAGTTGGATATGTTCGGAGATAATTACAACAGGAAATCACCCGCTACTCAGGAGATCCAGCAGACGTAAAAACGCGCCGACCTGCTCCTCTTTAACGGCCTCTACACACGTGACACCACCCCGCTTCCAAAAGAGCTTTCATCGCCTGGTATGGTTGACTACTGCTGCAATGAATTTATTAAGATGGAGCCCCTCTACTACCGGCTGAAGGGTATATAAGGATGAGGCGATTTTCCGTCACTTGATCCTTTTCGACATCGTGAGGGTATTCCCTTTTCCGGTGCAGGGTCTGTATTCGACCCTGTCCATGACGCTCCGCATGATATTAACACCAAAGCCGCCGGGGGTTACCTCCCCTTTATCACAGCACCGGATCTTGTCTATATCGAAATCCTTTCCGTATTTTCCGAAGTCCCTGACGGTAATCTCCAGCGCCTCTTCTGAAATCCGGAAGGTAATCTCAATCTTTCCCGAGAAATCTCTGTTATAGCTGTATTTGATGATGTTGCAACACGCCTCATCGAGGGCGAGGGCCGTCCTTGCCGACTCCTCCTCTGAGAACCCCATCCCTTTCGTTACCCTCTTGATGACGTCCCTGATGAGGCAGAGATTCCTCGGGTGACTCGAAACACTTAAGAAGACCTCTTCAGACATGAACACCTCTCGCGCACTATCTTTATGCTCGGTAGTGAGTGTCTCCCACCGGTTACCGGGGTAAGGGAGTTAACTGAAAGATAGTAACCTGAACAGAGTGAACAGTGCATCTGTCTATGAGACAATTCTCTGCGGGTGCAAGGGATAACAGGGAAGGAAAATCGGGATCGCACCTCTCACTCCGCCAACGTAACTACCCGTCCCCGCGGTAAATTCACCACACATCGGGCGGTGAGAATCAAAACGTCTTTTACCCTATGTGAAGCGATTCTATTAAAATCGACCATGGTTGTCAATTGCTAAGACCGCGGCATAAAAGCCCTTTAGAATAGAGATGTTAATCTCTTGACACCCCTACTGCTTTGGGGTATCGTTTTCCGGTATCTCGTTCAGCTACGCCTATACTCGGTCGTTTTTTCGCCAACCCCGAGCAGCTCGTTATGATAAAGGTTGAAAACCTCAACAACAGTTACGGCTCCATCACAACAGCCAACGACATATCATGCAGCTTCGATGAAAAGAAGGTAACCGCCATCCTCGGAGGGAGCGGTTCCGGGAAGAGCACCCTCCTGAAGCATATCGTCGGTCTGGTAAGGCCCGATGAAGGCCGTATCCTCTTTGACGGGAAGGATGTTACCACCCTTTCGAAGCGGGAGCTCTACGAGGTGAGAAAAAAGATGGGGATGCTCTTTCAGGGTTCTGCCCTCTTCAACTCCCTCAACATCTTTGAAAACGTCGCCTTCCCGCTTCGGGAGCATACAAAACTCTCTGAGAGCGTCATCAAAACAATGATTAAAATAAAACTGGAAATGGTCGGTCTACGGGGGGTCGAGCACCTGATGCCGTCCCAGTTATCGGGAGGCATGACAAAGCGGGTAGGCCTTGCCAGGGCGATCGTCCTCGACCCTAAGGTCGTCTTCTACGACGAGCCCACCTCCGGCCTCGACCCCATCTCGGCAGGGGTCATTACTAAACTGATTAAGGATATCAACCAGAAACTGGAAGTTACCTCCGTGGTGGTCTCCCACGACATCGAATCGGCATTCCAGATTGCGGATAAGATTATCATCCTCTTTTACGGAAACGTCATAGCCGAGGGAACACCGGACGAGATAAGGAGCAGCGATGACCCCAAGGTCAGGCAGTTTATCAACGGGTCGCCCGACGGGCCGATACCCTTTACCTTGACCGATAAGAACTACATTGAAGATATCCTGATCCAGTAACGTTGACGACAGCCGGTTTAAACATAGTACCTCGTATGGGGGGCGGCACCCTCAATATCATCCAGCTTCTAGGCAGGGGAGGAATCTTCCTCGCCCTCTCTCTCTATAGTTCGCTGATCCCCCCCTACCGGTTCACCCGCATCATCAAGGAGATTGAGTTTATCGGGGCGAGATCCTTTCTCATTATCTTCGTCACCTCCCTCTTTACCGGCATGGTGCTGGCCCTCCAGGGGTACTATACACTGAGCAAATTCGGGGCGGAGGGCGTCCTCGGCTCCGCCGTGGCCCTCTCAATGATCAGGGAACTCGGTCCCGTCCTCTGTGCCCTCATGGTTACCGGAAGGGCCGGCTCGGCAATGACGGCGGAGATCGGCATCATGAAGATAACCGATCAGATGCCCGCACTCGAGATGATGGCCATAGACCCGTTGAAGTACGTCATAAGCCCCAAGATAGTGGCCGGATTAATTGCTCTCCCCCTCCTGACGGCCATGTTCGATATCATCGGCATCTCCGGCGGCTATCTCGTGGGCGTCAAGCTTCTCGGGGTAAACGAGGGCTCCTACTTCGGGGAGATGATCAGCTCCACGGTCTTTCACGACATTTATGGAGGATTCATCAAGTCGGTCACCTTCGGTCTTCTTATTAGCTGGCTCTGCTCCTTTGTGGGATACACTTCGACACCGACGACCGAGGGGGTAAGCAGCGCCACGACAAACGCAGTGGTTCTCACATCGGTAACGATCCTTGTCGTGGATTATGTCTTGACATCGGTACTCCTTTAGTTTTAAAAAGGTAAGAGGATGTTCGGTAAAAAGGCGGAAATGACGGTGGGACTGTTTATGGTGGGGGGGATTGTCGCCCTCATCTATCTCTCCATTACCCTTGGCAACGTTACCCTTTTCGGCTCCAACTACTACTCCGCCACAGCCCTCTTCGACTCGATTACGGGTTTAAGGAAAGGGGCCTCCGTCGAGGTTGCCGGCGTTCGGGTAGGCAAGGTCACCGAGATACGCCTTGAAAACGACATGGCCCTCGTTGAGATGGATATACACAAGAATGTCAAGCTCTCTGACGACTCCATTGCCTCCATCAGGACAAAGGGGGTCATCGGTGAGAAATTCATCAAGCTGACACCGGGTGGCTCCGATGAATATATTGAAGAGGGGGGAGATATTGTCGATACGGAGTCGGCCATAAGCCTGGAGGAACTCATCAGCAAGTACATCTTTGAAAAATGAATATGACGATTGAAAAAGAGGAGAGCGGCGAGGCCGCCCTTGTGCGTCTAACGGGAGAAATCGACATGCACACCTCTCCCGATGTTCGAAACGCCCTCCTCCCACTCTTTGAAAGGGGCGTTAAGGGGGTTGTGGTCGATCTTGCCGGGGTCACCTATATGGACAGCTCCGGAATTGCGACCATGATAGAGGGTCTTCAGTGGAGCTCACGGGAGGGTAAACGCTTCATCCTGACAGGGCTCTGTGACAAGGTGATGGACGTTTTCGTGCTGACCAATCTTAAGGATGCCTTTGAATTCTCACCCGAACCCCAGGTTGCGCTCAAGGATATTGCGGGAGGGGGGAGCGGCTTTTAACCTCTGCTTGAGGGTCAGCGTGAACCGATTGTTCCCCTCCTTCGCTCTCTTTTTCCTGGCACTCTTCACCTCCTCTCTCACCCTTGCTGAAGAGACCCGCTTCTTATCAATAGTAACCTGTGACACCGAAACAGAATACACCGGGAGCAGGATGACCCTCGCCCGGGCGGAGGAAACGGATAGTAAGGAGGAATTTGACGATTTTGAGGATGAGTCCAATGACGAGTTTGAAGAGGAGGTCAGGGCCATCGCCGACCCTTTAGAGCCCTTTAACCGCGCCATGTTCCACTTTAACGACAAGCTCTACTTCTGGCTCCTCAGACCTGTTGCCAGAGGGTATGGCCGTATAGTCCCGGAAAAGGGGCGGGTCGGCGTGCGGAGGTTCTTCTCGAACATCACCACCCCTGTCCGCTTTGTCAACGCCCTCCTCCAGTTCAAGTTCAAGTATGCCGGCACGGAGCTCTCCCGCTTTCTCATTAATACGACTGTCGGCGTGTTAGGATTCATGGACCCGGCCCGCAACAGGTGGAACATCTACAAGCACAGAGAGGATTTCGGACAGACACTGGGGCGCTATGGCGCAGGGCCGGGGTTTTTCATCACCTGGCCCGTTCTTGGCCCCTCAAGCGTGAGGGGCACCATCGGCTATGCGGGAGACCTCTTTCTCGACCCGACGAGTTATCTCTTTCCCCACGAACGGCTTGCCGCGGTCGGTATCGAGGCGTATGAGAAGGTCAACTCCACGTCACTGGAGATAGGCGTTTATGAGGACCTGAAGAAGGGCGCTCTCGACCCCTACACCTTCATAAGGGACGCCTATTATCAGCACCGGGAAAAGCTTATGAAAGAGTAGAACAGCCAAGGAGAAGACACATGAAGATAATAGGCAGAATGAGTCTTATAATCGTCGCACTGACAATCCTCTTTTCCCACTCCCTGGCCGATGCTTCCGAGCCGACCGACCAGGTCAAGGGCACTATTGATGAGGTCATTGCCATCCTCAAGGACACCTCGCTCAAAGGTCCCGAGAAGACTGAACAGAGGAGAGACAAGCTCAGAGAGAAGATGAAGGAGCGCTTTACCTTTGCCGAGATGGCCAAGCGCTCCCTGGGAAAACACTGGAAGGAGAGGAGCACAGAGGAGAAGAAGGAGTTTGTTGCTCTTTTCGCCCGCCTCATCGAAAACTCCTATATCGGCAAGATCGAGGGTTACACCGATGAGAAGGTCCTCTACGAAAACGAGATACTCCGCAAACGAACCGCCGTGGTAAAAACAAAGATTATCACCAAAAAGGGTACCGATATCCCCCTGGACTATCGGCTCATCAATACAAAGAATGGGCAGTGGATGGTCTACGATGTCGTCATCGAAGGGGTGAGTCTTGTGAGAAACTACCGGACCCAGTTCAGCAAGGAAATACGCTCTTCATCATACGAAGAGCTTGTACGTCAGCTTAAATCGAAGACAGAGTAGGGTTGAAGAAGGGCTCAACGGTTCCATAGGGTGCTAAGAGTTCCCCCTTTCACGATGCCTCAATAGAAAAATTTACCACCACACCCTTTAGCATGGAAACAGAAAAGATAACGAAAGCAGACTGGGAGAACGTTCTTGGGATGCACCATCTCTTCAAGACCATCAATGAGTCTGTCATCAGCAGCACCAGTACCGCAACTCCTCTCGACATCCTCAACCTTATCTTTCACCCCCACGGCGTGGTCTGTGATGGTGTGGCGTCGCTCTATTCGAACGTGGCGTCTGAGACCGAGTACTTCCTCCGCATGGAGCATATCGATGGGGCAACTGCATACAATATCGACCTTAAATCCATGCCGAGGGGGGAGGGGGGCTTCCTGAAATTTGCGACGACCCTCACGGAGCCCCACCTCTTTGCCAATATCACTGATAAGATTGCCGGGAGTGACCTGAGTCTCCTCCCGTGGCTTACCAGGATGAAGACGGCTCTGGTTGTCCCTACCATCAGTATCACGGGGAAGCCGGCCACAACCGTCCTCTTTGCCTATGAGGAGGACGCCTTCGACAAAGAGGTGGTCTCCCGTAATGTCGTTCTCACCTACGCGATGACCAACTGCCTCCTTAATATGCTCCTCAGAGAAGAGAGCGACCGGGTCTGCCGTAACCTCGACGAGGAGCTCGAGAGCATTGGACGTGTCCAGAGGGAGTTCCTTCCAAAGGAGCTTCCCAACATCGGGGGTTTTGAGTGGGCGGTCTACTACGCAACCAGTACACGGGCGAGCGGCGACTACTACGATTTTTTCAGGCTCCCCGATAGTCAGATCGGTATTATCATAGCCGATGTGTCGGGCCACGGTTCACCGGCGGCGGTTGTCATGACCATGACAAGGCTCCTCCTCCACACCTATCCCCATGAAGTTGCCCCCCCTATAGAGGTTCTGAAGAATGTCAATAAGCTCCTCGTCGGGAATCTGCTGCCGGGCCAGTTTGTTACCGCCTTTTACAGCATGCTGAATCCGGAAGACAAGACCATCACCTACTCAAATGCGGGACACTGCCATCCCCAACTGATTCGTGCCAGTGACCGCCGTACGGAAAAGCTGAAGACCACAAAGGGGCTGCCCCTGGGTATAGCGAGCAATGGCGGGTTTGAACAGGAGACGACCTCTCTGGAGAGGGGCGATGTCATCATTTTTTATACGGACGGGCTGAGAGAGGCCATGAATGATGCAAAGGAGCTGTACGGGGAAGAACGGTTACTCGAAGTTCTCAAGGCCTCATATATGAGACCTGCCGAGGATATCAAGAACGCCGTCCTTGCGGATGTCCTCTCATTCTGCGAGGGCGCCCCGCTGAGAGACGACCTTACCATAATTGTTCTGAAGGTAATGGAATAACCGCTTTTCTACTTTGCATTGCTCTCTTAAAGCACGACCGAGTACCTTATAAGTTTTCATAAAGGTTACCTCCCCGTTATCCTTAAACGTTGAACAAGGGAAGAGCGGGGTTTCTCAGATTAAGATGGCTTTGCCAT
>JBHHXU010000084.1:0-6879 GCA_046757185.1 Thermodesulfobacteriota bacterium | reverse complement strand
CAACACCGATATACCAGTAGGAGAGGACGGCATTAGAAAGTCCTATGAGCATCCTGGTGGGGAGGGGGAGGGAGACGTTGAAACTCCCGTAGAGCTGCGCAAACTTGGGTACGACAAACCAGAGGAGGAATACAACGGCCACTACTATGGCGCCGACGACGATCTTCGGGTAGAGGGTGGCGGACTTGACTTTGGCCCTGTTTTCGCTGCTCTTCTCCAGCATGAAGGCGAGCCTGTCGAGGATCTCTTCCAGGATGCCCCCCGCCTCACCCGCCTCAACCATTCCCGTGTAGAGTTCACCAAACACCTTCGGATGCTTCCCAATCGCCGCCGCAAAGGTGCTCCCCCCCTCGACATCAACCCGTATGCTCCTTATGACATCGACGAACTTGGGGTTCGTCATCTGACGCTCCAGCGTAACAAGGGCCTTTGTGAGGGGGATGCCGGCACCGAAGAGGGTTGCCAGCTGTCTGCTGAAGATGATGAGATCCTGGTCACCTATCTTCTGAAAGAGGGTATTGATTCTCGTAAAGCTTAATTGCGTCGTCCCCTTTGCCGACGATAATGATACCGCTATCGGTATGAGGGACATCCTGTCGAGGCTCGCCTCCACGGCGCTCCTGTCATTACCCTCGAGGGTTCCCGTAACGAGAGCGCCCTTTCTGTCCCGCGCCTTATAGGAGAAGACCGGCATGATCCCCTACTCTATCTCCTGCGTCGCCTGAAGAATCTCTTTATAGGTTGTATATCCGTCCACCACCGTCCTCATCCCCTCCTCCTTCAACGGTCTGAACCCCCTCTTTCTCGCCGTTTCAATAATGTGGCTTGCATCGCTCTTGGAGAGGATCAGCTCCCTTATCTCCTGGTCCATGCCCAGTATCTCATAGATGCCGAACCGCCCCTTGAAACCGGTTCCCTTGCATTGCGGACACCCCTCCCCCCTGTAAAGGGTGGGTGCTTTCTCCGAAGGAGTAATTCCCAGTCCGGCCAGAACCTCCGGAGAAGGAGTGTACTTCTGCTTACACTTCCCGCATACAGAACGTATGAGACGCTGTCCGACGACGGAGCTCACCGCGGAGGAGATGAGGAAAGGTTCGATCCCCATGTCGAGGAGCCTCGAAACCGCACCGATAGCCGTGTTGGTATGGAGGGTGGAAATGACGAGGTGACCGGTAAGTGAGGCATGAATGGCGATCTCCGCGGTCTCCTTGTCACGGATCTCCCCTATCATGATGATATCGGGATCCTGCCGGAGGATGGACCTCAACGCATTGGCAAAGGTAATCCCTGCCCTCGGATTCACCTGAAGCTGGTTTATAACCTGGATATGGTACTCTACCGGATCCTCGACGGTAACGATATTCTTTGAAATGTTGTTGAGTATACCGAGCAGTGTATAGGCCGTCGTCGTTTTCCCGCTCCCCGTCGGTCCCGTCAGGAGGATCATTCCGTAGGGTCTCCTGATAGTAGCATCGAGGAGTTTTCGTGTATCCGCCATAGGGGTGAGCTGATCGAGCTTCAGGATCCCCTGACTCTTGTCGAGAAGTCTCAGCACCGCCTTCTCACCAATTATAATCGGGAGAGTCGAGAGCCTGATATCTATCTCCTTCTGTCCCACCCTGAGGACAAACCTGCCATCCTGGGGAACCCGCTTCTCGGCTATGTTGAGGTCGCCCATTATCTTCAGTCTCGATATGATGGCCGGATGGAGCCTCATCGGATGTCTCGATGCCTCATGGAGAACCCCGTCAACCCGTATCCTCACCCTCAGGATATCCTCATCAGGCTCGATATGAATGTCGCTCGCCCCCTCCCCTACCGCCTGGGCAATCATGAGGTCGACCATCTGGATGATCGACGCCTCGCTCGCTATCTTCTCGAGCTTTTCGGGAAGCTCCTCCTCCCCCTTTATGAGCTCCAGATCGGGCGCCTCCACCCTCCGGTCCACCTCATTAAGAGAGCCCTTTGCCCCGTAATACTGCTCGATGGCGCTCATCAACTCCGTTTCCGCAGCAACACACGGTAATATCCGACAGCCGCTCAACTTCTTAATCTCGTCAATTGCAAAAACATCCAGTGGATCGACCATGGCGACGCTCAAGGCACCCTCCTCAAGAGAGATGGGAACCACCTTGTGCCTCCTTGCTACCGACTCCGGTATAAGCTTCAAGACCTGTGGCTCCAGGATCATCCCGATAAGACTCACATAGGGTATTCCGAACTGGTTGGCGAGTGTCTGGGCAATATCCACCTCTGTTGCAAACCCGAGGTTGACAATCGCCCTCCCGACCCTTATTCCCCGCTGCCTGCTCACCTTTAACGCCTCATCGAGCTGGGTATGGGTTACCAGGCCGCTTTCCGTTAAAAGCTCACCTATCTTCCTTGTTTTCTTGAAAAGCGCCATAAAACCTTCCTAACAGTTCTATCCCCAAACGGAATATTCTTACCATATACAGGCAGTCCTTATGTTGTCAAATAAAAAAGGCGGACTGAAAAGTCCGCCTTTTAATGATACAGTAGATAGCCCAACCGGTGAGGGCACTGATTTGCAATGAACTGTATAGAGAGAATCTCCTGTATCTGTGCACACTTCAGGTAAGAGATTTACCCAAAATATGCGTTAAGCAACCACAGGACACAGAGATGTTTTAGTAATCTGAAAAGCCCAGATTTTACAATATATTGCTCTGCGTTCTCTAATTTGTGCTTTGCTTAGTTTTTCCACTTAAAGGGTTCACAGCCTTCCGTGGTTTCGTAAAGTATATATGGAAATCTCTTACCCCACAAAGGCACACTTGCTCGCCGGCGTCCGCGTATCCATATTCCTTCCCCGGTTGATATGATCATCGATTTCCGCGGCACAGCCGATCATCCTGCCGAAGAGGAAGGTGGTAAAGCTCGAACCTTCAATGTCCTGTTCACTCACCTTGCCGGCGGCAAACTCCTTCCAGACCATCTTCAGGAGTATGACGGCTATGACGGCATCGACGTTCACGCAGAAGACCTCTTTCGTGACCTTCGCGTTAAAGAGGACCTGCACCAGGTGCCGGTAGAAGTCGAGAAAGACGTTATATATCCCCTTCCCCTCAAACAGCTCGGTGACGAAACGCTCTCTGGGGTCGAAGTTGACCTTGTTGCCCTTGAATACGGGATGACCGACACACGGTATCTTCTTGTACTCAAGATTCCCCACCGCCTTCGCTTTCGCCTTGTAATCGGCGTACTCCGTGGCGTACTCCTCGGCAATGGCGTCGAGATCAAGGCCGTGTTTCTTGTCTGACGGATCCTTTACCCCCTTCCCCTTGAACCGCTCGATAAGGAAGGCCACCGCCTCGTAGCCGTTCCCGCCATGGGCAAACCCTGTGTGAGTCAGGAAGCCGACGAAGGCCTTGTTTATCTGCACCCTTTCAGGGTCCTCCGGTCCGTCGGAGCTGACAGCCCCCTTCGACCCCTGGGCCGATATGGTGCCGGGACCGTTGGAGATAATGAGGCCAAGGAGCATGGAGAACTCAAAGAGCTCGTCCTCGGACGGTTTCCGTCCGACAAGGGCCAGGAACGCCGTCTCGGTGAAGCTCCACTTCTTGACCAGTTCATCGTTCTTGACACCGCAGAAACTGTCCGCCGTGTGCGATTTCGATGCCACACTGCACCCGATAAAGGCGGAGAATATCTTTGAGTACCACGGGAGAGCGACGACGGTCGTCCTCGATATCTTCTTCTTCATGAAGGCGCTCCAGCCGAGACTCGTCCAGACGGCGGCGAGGAGCGCGTCGGATGACGGTTTCCCGTCGGCCGCGTCAACGCAGAAGTCCACAAAGACCGAACTCCCCATCTTGACGGCGCCGTTTATTTCATCGGCCAGGGTGTCATCCCCGGATGCCTTTAATGCCCCCTTCTGCTCAGCACTGAGCCCTTTCAGTATCCCCTTGTAATCGAACTTCTCTGACCTGCTCTGAAGCCCGGAGTGCTGAAAGAGATCGACCAGAAGGGTTGCGGCCTCTCTTGCCTCTCTTACCCTACCCTTCCCAAGGATCGAAACAGCAGAGGAGAGAACCGAATTGGGCGAACTCTCCGCCTCTCTGGCCGCATCGGCGGCGGCCAGGGCCGGGTCTCCGTGCATGTTGGTGAATGCGTTCAGCGCAATGTTCGCCAGTGCCCTTCCGTCCGCCTCGGGGTACTCCTTCGTTAGTGAGAATACGAGGTTCTCCTCGAGGGAACGCTTCGACGCGTCGAGGATAGAGACGTTGTGGACCTTCGTCACCTGCGTTTTCGGGTCCATCATGGAGGCGCCGCTGGCGTCCTTCAGGGTCTGCCGGGGGAAGTGGGCGCCCACCTGTCTGCTGATAGCCTCGATCTGCTCATTGTACGGATTCACCGCCTCGACGATGGACACATCGAGCTCCTTCGGCAGCTTGATCCCCTGGTTGTTGCCGAACCAGCACTTGAGGGAGAGGTTTCCCTTCGGCTCGAAATCGGGCTTGATGCCGTTGAGATCCATCACCTTCGTGAGGGCCTCCGGTATATGGGCGATGTTGGTTACGACGGCCCCCTTCTTTGATACGATGGGGTTGTCCGGGGTATAGATAGCGTCAACGCCGAAGTAGTCCATGCACCACTTCTCCTTTGCCGCAGCGTCGTCCCCGGAACCGGCGAGTGATCCGGCGTGTCCGCACGCCTTCGTCAGCTTCGCCTTCCACCGACCCACGACACAGGCCACTGTCGGCTTGTTTATCTCAAGGCCGTGCTCGTAGTAGCCACCCGGTTCGATATAGATGACCGCCCCCTTGCTCCTGTCGTCGTTGTCGAGGGCGTTAAAGAACTCCCTGGCGCTGAAGTGGATATAGACATCCTTCCCGCTTGAAATAGACGTTGTTGTTCCCCACCCCTGGGTGAGGAGGTAGACGGCGATGGTGGTAGTAAAGTTTCCTGAATTGGAGAAGAGGGCGATAGACCCCTTTTCCAGGGATTCCTCCGGCCTGCTCCCGCCGAGGGCCCCCCCTATCCTCACCCTGTTCCAGGCATCGGCGACACCGAGGCAGTTCCCCCCGAAGACATCGACGCCGTTTGTCTGGCAGATGGCCCGTATCGTCCTCGAATCCTTTACCGACACCTTCTCAGTCAGGATAATCACCTTCTTCAGGTCGGGGTTGTGGTGGACCGCCTCGGCTACTCCGTCCCTTACTCCCGCCGGCGGCAGGTATGTGACAGCGGTGTTGAATTTGTGCCCTGCCGCCATCCCCTCCTTTATGGAGTTGTAGACAGAGATGTCACCGAGCTTGGTGGGGAGAACCTGCCCCGACCTCCCCGGACTCGTCCCGAAGACGACATTCCCGCCAGAATACTCATGGCTCGTAGGCGTAACCGTCCGGCTTTCGTTCCCGAGGATATTCAAGACGCAGACCCGGTCGTCCCTCGTCGCAATCTCCGTAAGAGAGTTGATACCGACGTAGTAGGGAAATTTCTTTACACCAACCTTATGCATTAGACCACTCCTTAATAGTGATTGTTGTGACTATTATCCTTAAGCGGAGAGTTCACAAAGACATTGCCTATTAGAGACCCAGCTTCTCCGCGATCACCTTCTTCCCCTCTCTCTCCATCCAGATATCGGCGTTGAGGGCGTAGTTCACGACCTCGGACATGGCGCTGTCGTGGCCGAAGAAGCGGTACGGAAGACCCAGCGACTCGACCGTATCCTTCAGGTACGACATCCCCTTGATGAGGTTCGGCCCTCCGCGGCCGACAACGACGTAGAGAGGCTTCGGCCCGTAGGCCTGGAAGTACCACTTGAGTGCGTCGGCCATTGCCCTGAAGGTCTCAAAGATATCGGTGTTATTGGCCTTCCCCCCGATGATAAAGAGGACATTCGACTGACCGAGCCAGTACTTGTAAACGATTTTCGATATGTCATTCATCTTCACATAGGGCGGGTTCCCACCGAAGTCGGAGGAGATCGTCCCCCGCTCGCCGAGAAGCTCCGTTACGAGGGCGTTCGCCCCTCCGCCGAAGGTCAGCGCCGTAATAGAGCCCTTCTCGTTAATGACAAAGACATCGCTCTGCCCCTGATAGGTCCTCAACTGGTTGATCTCCTGTTCGAACTCGGAGTAGTCCGAGGCGAAGAGGTGTGGAGGCAGATCGAGCCGCTTCCACGCCGGGTCGTCGATGTCGAAGGAGCCCTTGAAGTCGCACGCGACGGGCGCCAGTCGTCCCTTGGAACCGAATCCCATGCGAATGGGGTTGAGCTCGAGGACGTTCATCCCGTAGTTGTTGTAGAGGGTCCAGAGCTTCGGCAGGTTCTGGACGAGGGGGCTGATAATCTCCTTCGGGGAACCGAGGTCCTCGAGGGCGTTCGAGACGTGGTACGCCTTAAGGCCGGTAAGGGGGTCGAAGGGGACCTCCTTGATCTTGTCGGGCGGAAGCTCCTCGATATCGACGCCGCCG
The DNA here is from genome assembly GCA_046757185.1 of Thermodesulfobacteriota bacterium. Taxonomy (GTDB): domain Bacteria; phylum Desulfobacterota; class GWC2-55-46; order S146-70; family JAUXIU01; genus JBHHTR01. Next base: position 438 of record JBHHXU010000084.1, on the reverse strand, counting down.
TGATGAGTGATCGTCATTATCGGCGCCCGGTAGACCGTGCTCTCGGTAATCGAGAAGTAGACCTCGTGGTCGGCGGGGACACCGGCCTCAAAGGTTACACCGTCCGCCTTGAATGTGCTGTTCCCCACCTGATGCTTGATAAAGTAGAGCCTCTCCTTCTCCTGGAGGGCTGTGTTAATGTCGGACACTCTGCCGATGAGCCCGGCCTTCCCCTTCTTTCCAACGCCCCCCGTAAAGATGGGCTTCACAAAAACCTGCCCGTGTTTTGCTATGAGGTCCTTTATCTCATCGACGCTCGCCTCCGGACCAAGAACCCTGGTCACGGGGAAATCCACCCTCTTGAGGAGCTTCGAACCCCATAGTAGACCTGTTAACTGCATGCCTGATACCTCCTGGGAGAACTGTTAAGGGTGTAGCGCCACCTCTGTCCGGTTGTTA
>JBHHXU010000083.1:0-6913 GCA_046757185.1 Thermodesulfobacteriota bacterium | reverse complement strand
TGATGATAGGAAATCGCCTTTTTCAGTGGTTTTAGGAAGTTTACCATAAAATCAGGGGGCTTACAAACCTATTATACGGTTCATGTCATTGAGAAGGGAGATGGGCCAATGCCAAGCGAAGTCTGAAGCCATCGACTACGGCATGTATCTGTGAAAATCCGCGTCCCAAAAAAGTTTTGTGAACATCCACCCACGCATTTATAGGATTAATGGATAAGGTAAGAGCAGTCTGATCATGCACCGTTTTGCTTCTCCTTCACGACCTTCATGCTCATGGTAAAAAAATTGTAATTTTGATTTTACGGGTTTTTCTATCCGTGAAAATCTGCGTCTTAAGAAAGTGAAATCATATTGAGGACTTAGCCCGCTTCCCAGGTTGGTGGTGAATTAAGGAGATGAGAACGAGGGAGGAAGATGCGAAAAAACCTGGAGGATTGTTCCTGATAGCTATCGGGAAATGTGAGGTGAATGCGCCTTTACCTTATTATGAGTGTTTCCTTATCCCCGCGTGGTAGCAAAAGTGCTCGCTGTCTACATCGTTGTTAAAGGCCCTTAGAACGCCGTCTTCAAACTCTATCCGTATCATCGAGAGGCCCCCCGGAAGTGTCGAGTTCATCTCCTCGATCACCCTGCCTACACCCCATTCGGGGCGTTGCTTGTGGATGACCGTATTGCCGACGGCAAGGTATAATCTCCGCGTTTCCTTCATAGTTCGTCTCAGAGTGCGCTATTGGCCTTCCCTATACACCTTTTGAGAAAAAATAGCAAGGATGAGAGAAAGGGTTGACAAAGACGGGGAAGGGGTGATAATGCATTAAAAACAAGTCACTCAAACATGGAGAAGACCATGACCATTCAAAGCAGCGCCGGTGAGTATATCACCTGTCCCCTCTGTGACGTCGATATCCCCCTCTCAGGGGAGGAGGAGGTGGGCGATCAGATAATGTGTGTCTATTGCGAGTGCCCCCTCAAGATAAAGAAGACGAGGGAGGATGAACTCTATCTGGTAGAGGATTTTTAGCCCCTCACCCCTTTATGCAGGCCAGCGGCCTCATCCGGGCTACCTTCCTGTTGACCCCCGACCGGTCCATGATCTCGACGACCCTGTCCACATCCTTATAGGCCCCCGGCGCCTCTTCCGCGACGCCCGGCTTGCTCCTCGACTTTATGATAATCCCCTTCTCACTGAGCTCCTGGATGATACGTTCCCCCCTCCACCGGTGCTTCGCCGCGTGTCGTGAGAGGGCCCGTCCGGCGCCGTGGACGGCGCTCCCGAAACACTCCTCCATCCCCTTTTCAGTTCCGCGAAGAATGTATGATGCCGTTCCCATTGTCCCGCCGACGAGGAGGGGCTGACCGACCGCCCGGTACGCCTCCGGCACCTCTGCCTGTCCCGGCCCGAAGGCCCTCGTTGCCCCCTTCCGGTGGATGAGGAGCCGCTTTGTCTCTCCTTCGACCTCGTGGTTCTCAACCTTGCAGGTATTGTGGCCGACATCGTAGAGGAGGGGCATCTCCTCCGGTGAGACGCCGAAGACTGAATGGAGGGCCTTCCTCGTCAGGTGGGCGATGGCCTGCCGGTTGGCGAAACCGCAATTGATGCCGCAGTTGACGGCGGAAAGGTACTGCCTTCCCTCGGGGCTTGTAATCGGCGCGCAGACGAGCTCCCGCTCCCGTATCGGTATGCCGTACTTCCTGCTCGCACTGTCGAGTGTTCTCAGGTAATCGGTCCCAATCTGGTGGCCGAGGGCCCTGCTGCCGCAATGGATGGCGATAAGTATCTGACCCTCGTGGATGCCGTACGCCTCGGCGGCCGTTTTGTCATAGATGGTCTCGATCCACTGTATCTCAAGGTAGTGGTTCCCCGATCCGAGGGTTCCCACCTGTTTGAATTGCCGCTGCTTGGCCTTTGTGCTGACATTCGACGGGTCGGCGCCCTCTATCTTCCCCCTCTCCTCTATGTACTCGAGCTCTCCGGGGAGGCCGTAGCCACGCTCGATGATCCATTCCGCCCCCCTCTCCAGGACCTCGTCTATCTCGTGCAGCGAGAGGCGGATGTCGCCGGTTGACCCGACACCGGACGGCACCGTCCTGAAGAGTTGGTGGGCTGCCTCCTCCTTTTTTTCTTCCACTTCCCCCTTTGTCAGCGGTGTCTTCAGAACCCTGACACCGCAGTTGATGTCAAAGCCGACCCCGGCGACGCTGATGACCCCCTCGTCCATGTCGAAGGCGCCGACACCCCCGATGGTGAAACCGTAGCCGGGGTGTATGTCGGCCATGGCCAGTGACGCCTTCTCTATCCCGGGGAGACAGGCGACGTTGACGACTTGCTGGAGGGCGGGGGTAAAGCCGCCCCCCTTCTTCTCCTCTATCTCCCTGATGAGCTCCCGGGCCGTCTCGTCATCGCCGTAGATCCTTCCGGGGACGCCCATCTCCCCCCGCTTCGGCACCTCCCAGAGGAAGAGGGTCAACTTCCTGAGCTCAATGGACATGACCACTCCTTTTCATACGTCAATGATGCACCGGAGGATATGTTCATCCTCCTCTACCGTGTAGTCGAGGCCCGCGTAGGTCGCCGCCTTCGCCTCGGTTCTGACAGTGTGCTTCCCGGCATCGAAGGGCTCGCCCCCCGCTACGCCCGTGAAACGGTAGAGGCCGTCACTCTCGCTTATCTCCTCTGCCGACAGCCTCTTGAGTGCGACCCCCTCGATGTCCTGGAGGGAGAGGATCTCGTTGAGAACCTCTACGAAGAGGAGCGCTATGTTTTCCGCTTCCCCGGTAACGGGGAGCTCCCGTGTGCACTCGATGGTCTCGAGGTCGTACATGACATTCAGCATCGCCTCCGCCCCGCACTCAAAGGCCTCTTCGATAGTCGAACCCGTCGCCATGATGCCGACATCCGCGGTGTGTTCGAGGTAGCTGTAGGGCATGGTCGAATTGTAACAGTGGTTCCCTGGCGCGTCAAGCGGCAGACGGCGAGCGCCTTGACCGCCACGCTTCAAACGTGCTAATCTCACATTCATATGGATGTTCTGGTAACAGGCGGCGCGGGGTTTATCGGGTCTCACCTCGTGGACAGGCTTCTCGAAGGGGGAGACCGTGTCGTGGTCATCGACGACTTTAACGACTTCTACGACCCTGCCATAAAGCGGGAGAATCTCGAGGGCGCCTCAACCAGCGAAAGGTTCCGCCTCTACGAAGGGGACATCAGGGACAGGGGGCTCGTCAGGCGTCTCTTCGATGAGAACCGTATCGATTGTGTCTGTCACATTGCGGCCCGCGCCGGGGTCAGACCCTCACTGGAGGATCCTCTCCTCTACGAGGAGGTCAACTGCGTGGGAACATTGAACCTCCTGGAAGAGGTGAAAACACGGGAGTTGAAGAACTTCGTCTTTGCCTCATCCTCGTCGGTCTACGGTATCAACAGCAAGGTCCCCTTCTCCGAAGACGACCCGATAACCCAGCCCATTTCGCCCTACGCCGTGACGAAGAGGGCAAACGAGCTGATGCTCTTCTCCTACGCTCACCTCTACAACATCCCCACGACCTGTCTCCGTTTCTTTACCGTCTACGGCGAGAGGGGGAGGCCGGAGATGGCGGTGGGCAACTTTACGAGGCGTATCGCGGAGGGACGTGAGATCAATGTCTTCGGCGACGGGAGCGCCCGGCGCGATTTTACCTATATCGGCGACATACTCCAGGGTGTCGTGGCGGCCATAGAGAGATCGACCCCCTTCGAGATTATCAACCTCGGCGAGTCGCGTGTCGTTGAGGTCAGGTATCTCATCTCTCTCATTGAGGAGAACCTCAAGAAGAGGGCGAAGATACGGTATCATCCCCCATCACCGGGCGATGTTCCCCTTACCTATGCGGACATCGGCAAGGCGAGGCGACTCCTCGACTACGATCCGAAGGTTGCAATCGAGGAGGGGATTGAGCGGTACGTCAACTGGTTGCTTCAGAGGAGTGGACGGTGAAAAAGACCTTTATAGACGGTATCAGGGAGAAGGACAAAGTAGAGGATATCTTCCTCGTTACGAAAAAGGAGATGGGGAGGAGCAAGGCGGGGAAGGGGTACCTCAACCTGAAGCTCATGGACAGGACGGGGACGGTCGAGGGGAGGGTATGGGACGATGTGGACTCCCTTTCCGGGAGGTTTGCAAAGGACGACTTCGTCAGGATCAGGGGGTATGCCGTCTCCTATCAGTCTACTATTCAAATGAACATCGGGGATATCAAGAGGGTCGATGCAACCGATATCGATATCGCCGACTTTCTTCCCGCCGCCGCAAGAAACCCCGACGAGATGTTTGCTGAACTGGAGGGAATCATAGAGGGAATGGAGGACCGTCATCTTCGAAGCCTCTTGAAGCATATCTTTGAGGATGAGGATGTGAAGAGGCGCTTCAGGACGGCGCCCGCCGCCAAGAGCATGCACCACACCTATATCGGCGGGCTCCTTGAACATGTCCTCTCCCTCTGCGGTCTGGCCGACAGGGTGGCCGGCCACTACCGGGACATCAACCGCGACCTGGTCATCACCGGGGCCATCCTCCACGACATCGGAAAGATATATGAACTCTCCTACGAGCGAAGTTTCGACTATACCGACGAGGGGAGGCTCGTCGGTCACATCACCATCGGGATAGGGATGATCGAGAGGGCAATCGAAAAGATGCCCGATTTCCCGAAGGAGCTCTCCATGCTCATCAAGCATATGCTCCTGAGCCACCACGGCTATCTCGAATTCGGTTCTCCCAAGAGGCCGAAGACGGTCGAGGCGGTTATCCTCTACTACTGCGACGACCTCGACTCCAAGATACAGTCGATGCAGGCCTATATCGAGAAGGAGCGTGATACAGATTCGAACTGGACGAGCTACCACCGGCTTTACGAGCGGTACATCTACAAGGGGGCGGGGACCGGGGTGCCATCTGTACCTCAAGAGAGGGAGGGGGAAGGTGAGGCGCCTCCCGCTGGGAGTGAGGGTGAACTCAACCTCTTCAAGAAGGTTCCCTGACGGAGTAGAGAGGACGGTGTGGTAGGAGTGAAAAAAACTCTCCCTTTACAGTTGTCGCCGGCCTTATTTGTGAGGTCCGTAGTGTCATCGAGAAGCGCAGTAATGTCGTCCTTCCCTTCCTATAGAGGACTCCATCAAAGCGGGGAACTCGCGAAGCGGGGCAGGAGACTGCACGAAATCCTTCAGGAGTGTAAACTGTGTGGACGACGATGCGGTGTCAACCGCCTCGAGGGGAAGACCGGCGTCTGCAGGGCGGGCGAGGAGCTCATGGTCGCCTCCGTTTTTCCTCACTTCGGGGAGGAGCCTCCCCTTGTCGGTTACTACGGCTCGGGGACGATCTTCCTGAGCCACTGCAATCTGCGGTGTGTCTTCTGTCAGAACTACGATATCAGTCATCTCGGTGAGGGGAGGGCGACGACCACCGCGGAGATGGCCGACTATATGCTTCAGCTTCAGAGGCGGGGGTGCCACAACATAAACTTCGTTACGCCGACCCACTATGCGCCGCAGATTGTTGCGGCGCTCATCGAGGCCGTTGAGGGGGGACTCGAACTCCCCCTTGTCTGGAATTGCGGCGGCTATGAATCGGCCGAGGTCATTCGACTCCTCGATGGGATTATCGATATCTACATGCCCGACATCAAGTACGCGAGGAGGGAGACGGCGGAGCGGTACTCCCATGCCGGGGACTACCCTGAGGTGGTGAGAGAGGTGGTAAGGGAGATGCACCGGCAGGTCGGCGACCTGGTCATCGACAGTCGGGGGATCGCCCGGCGGGGGCTCCTCATACGGCACCTCGTCATGCCGGGAAGGCTGGAAGAGACGAAGGGGATACTCCGCTTTGTCGCGGAGGAGCTATCACGAGAAAGTTATTTCAATATCATGGACCAGTACCGGCCCCTCTACAGGGCCTCGGAGTTCAGCGAGATAAACAGGGGGATTACCGCGGAGGAGTATGAGGAGGCCATCGAGGCGGCGAGGGGGTGCGGTCTCCACCGGGGCTTTGATCAGTAGGAGGGCTGAGGGTCTTTCTGGAGTTAGTCTGTGTGATGCCGTAATAGAGCGCTTATCTTACAGGGACCTCTCCATCGTATGTTTTATGCGTGAAAGCTGGCGGACAATAACGGTAACCACGGCCCTCTCGTGGCTCATGAAGCTGATTCTCATCGGCTCCTTCCCCTACTCCGTTTACAAGGGGGATTACCTCTATTCCATAGCCGCCGTTATTGCCATCGCCGTCTCCCTCGCTCCAAGTATCATTCAGCGGAACTACCGGGTTACCCTCCCCTTTGAGCTCGACTTCCTCATTACCCTCTCTATCTTCGCCCACATCTTCTTCGGAGAACAGATGCATTTCTATGAGCGGTTCTGGCTCTGGGACAAGATACTCCACGTCTACGGCAGCGCCGTTCTCTCCCTCCTTGCCTTCATCACCGTCTATACGTTCCATAGAACGGGAAAGCTGAAATTAACCCTCCCCTTCATCGGTCTCTTTACCGTTGTATTTACCCTCGCAGCAGGCGGTATCTGGGAAATAGCGGAATTTACCGTCGACAAGCTCCTCGACCTGGACACACAACGGGGGCTGGACAACACAATGTGGGACATCATCAACGATCTCATCGGAGGAATGCTCGCTGCCTTTCTCGGCATTTTGTACGTCAGGTACTCCCACCCCGATGAGAGGAGGAGGCTGGCGAAGCCGCTCGGTGAAGTCCTCAATCTCAACACACGTGTAGAAAATGCGAGGCAAAGATTGGCCAAGAGGAATAAACAGAGGAGGAGAAGAACCCTATGATTTGACGCACGATAGGGTGTTTTACATGTTTCGACTCCCCGCACAGTCTCCCCTTGACACCCTGTTACTGAACCAGTAAAATGGCATAACTTTTCAGC
>JBHHXU010000082.1:0-6980 GCA_046757185.1 Thermodesulfobacteriota bacterium | reverse complement strand
AAAAACCAACAGCAATGAGCCCAATGGAGAAAGCAACTCCTTTAATAATGTCTGTTAGTGTAATAAATTTCATAGAGGGGAAAGGGGTCAATTCTTTGCAGATGGCAAATTAACTTTATTACACTCTAAACAATTAAAAATCAATCCCCTGCTTTTCTCTATCCATTTGCGTAATGAGTCATCAAAGCCCAAGGATCTTCACAACCTCTTCCACACTCGGCTTGATCGTAATGGGCTTCTCGGCGGTTTCGATGGCGCGGTCGGGGTCCTTCAGGCCGTGGCCGGTAAGTGTGCAGACGATCACATCCCCTTCATTGAAGATGTCACGCTTTACCATCTTGAGCACCCCGGCGAGTGATGCCGCGGAGGCCGGTTCGCAGAATATCCCCTCTCTTCCCGCCAGCAGGGTGTACGCCTCCAGGATCTCCTCGTCGGTAACGGCATCAATGACCCCTCCCGATTCATCCCTCGCGGCCTCCGCCCCCTTCCAGCTCGCGGGGTTGCCGATCCTGATGGCGGTTGCAATCGTCTGCGGATCATCGATGGGGTGCCCCTTCACTATCGGCGCCGCCCCCTCCGCCTGAAAGCCCATCATCTTTGGGAGGTTTGAGACAAGCTCACGCTGATGGAACTCTCTGTACCCCCGCCAGTAGGCCGTTATGTTGCCGGCGTTGCCGACGGGGATAAAGTGGTAGTCCGGCGACCGGCCAAGGGCGTTGCAGACCTCACAGGCCCCCGTCTTCTGTCCCTCGATCCGGTACGGGTTGAGGGAGTTGACCATCGTAATCGGGTAGTTGGCCGATATCTCACGGACGATGCTCAGGGCCTCATCGAAGTTCCCCTCGATCTGAATGACCTTCGCCCCATGCATAATCGCCTGGGAGAGCTTGCCGAGGGCTATCTTCCCCTTCGGCACAATAACATAGGCGTTCATCCCTCCCCGCGCCGCATAGGCGGCGGCCGAGGCCGAAGTGTTACCCGTTGAGGCGCAAATAACGGCCTTCGAACCCTCCTCCTTTGCCTTTGAGACGGCCAGCGTCATCCCCCTGTCCTTGAAGGAACAGGTCGGGTTGAGCCCCTCATACTTAAAGAAGAGGGAAACGCCGCCGGGGAGTATGGAGATAATTCTTCTGCTCTCCATGAGGGGGGTGTTCCCCTCGAGGAGGGTGACTATCGACTCGTCCCCCACTTCGGGGAGGAGTTCCCGAAACTCCCTGATAATCCCCTGCCACGGTTTGCTATATCTCTGCACCAAGGTTCTCCTCTATCCTAATAAATTGCGTCTTGTCGGTTATAACCTCCATCCCGTCAATCTCGGTGAGGGCCGACATGAGCTCCCACTCCTTTGCATGGTGGGTCTTGATAACGACGGGGACGGCATCGCCGACCTTCCTCCCCTTCTGTATAACCGATGCTATACTGATGTTGCACCCTCCGAGAATGCCCGCTATCTTCGAGAGGACACCAGGCCTGTCGATCGCGGAGAAGCGGAGGTAGTAGGGCACATCGAGTTCGTCAATCCTCTTTAACTCTATCGGTTTGAGGTTTTCCTGCAGGTAGGAGAGAGGGGCAACACGACCGGTCACGCCCATCCCCATGTTCCGACATATATCGATGACATCACCGACGACGGCGCTGGCGGTAGGCATCATCCCCGCCCCCTTGCCGTAGAGGATGACAGAGCCGACGGCGCTCCCCACCAGGTGAACGGCGTTGTAGACCCCCTCGACCGTTGCCAGAGGGTGGTCGTCGGATATCATGGTGGGGTGAACCCTCATCTCCACCTTGCCGTCCCTCTCCTTCGCGATGGCGAGGAGCTTTATCCTGTAGCCGAACTCCCGTGCGAACTGTATATCGAGGGGTGTGATGCCGCTTATCCCCTCCGTATAGATATCATCGAGTGCAACCGAAGTTCCGTAGGCGAGGTTGACGAGGATTGCCAGCTTATGGGCTGTATCGATCCCCTCTATATCGTAGGTCGGGTCGGCTTCCGCGTAGCCGCTCTCCTGCGCCTCCTTGAGGATTTCATCGAATGGACGCCCCTCATGGGTCATGGTGCTCAGGATGTAGTTCGCCGTCCCGTTGATGATGCCGTAGATCGATTCGATCCTGTTTCCGGCAAGCCCCTCTTTGAGGGCCTTGATGACGGGGATGCCGCCGCCGACACTCGCCTCAAAGCCGATATCCACCCCCTTCTCCACGACCCTCTCAAATATCTCCGCCCCGCAGGTTGAGAGCATAGCCTTGTTGGCCGTCACAACGCTCTTCCCTTTATCGACAGCCCCCAATAAAAACGACTTTGCGACATCTATTCCCCCGACCAACTCAATAACGATGGAGATGTCCGGATCGTCGATGACCTCAGTCGCATTCTCCGTGAGGAGAGAGGGGTCTACGTCAACCGCCCGCCTGCTCGTGATATCCTTATCGGCAATCCTCTTCAGGACGACCTCGGCCCCTACCCGCTCACTGATAACCTCCCTGCTCTCTTCAAGGAGCTTTACGACGCCGGAACCGATGGTCCCGAAACCGATGAGGCCCACGTTAATCCTCTTCATAATCACACCCCTCTCGCCACTTCAAAGGCCCTCTTCACCCCTCGTGCCGCCTGCCTGATCCTGTGCTCGTTCTCAACAAGGGCCAGACGCACGTACTCGTCCCCATACTCACCGAAGCCGATACCGGGCGATACGGCCACCTTTGCCTCCTTGAGGAGGAGTTTTGAGAACTCGAGAGAGCCCATCTCCCTGAAGCCCTCCGGGATCCTGGCCCAGACAAACATGGTCGCCTTTGGTCTGGTGATATCCCACCCCGCCTTGCCGAAGGAGTTTACAAGCACATCCCTCCGTGACCGGTAGAGGCCGCATATCTCCTGTACGCAGTCGTCGGGGCCGTTCAGTGCAATGATGGCGGCAATCTGAATCGGCTGGAACATACCGTAATCGAGATAGCTCTTTATCCGTGTCAGCGCCGAGATCATCCGCTTATTCCCAACCGCGAAACCAACCCTCCACCCCGGCATATTGTAGCTCTTGGAGAGGCTGAAGAATTCGACCCCCACATCCTTTGCTCCGGGAACCTGAAGGAGGCTGGGCGCCCTGTAACCGTCGAAGACGATATCGGCATAGGCAAGGTCGTGTATGACCATCATATCATGTTCTTTCGCAAACTCTACAATCTTGACGAAGAATTCCCCGTCCACCACCTCTGTCGTCGGGTTGTGAGGGAAATTCAGAATGATGAGCTTCGGCTTCGGCCATGTCTGTTTCGTTGCATTGAGAAGCTCCTCAAAGAAGTCTATCCCCGGCGCGAGGGGGATGCTCCTCAGATCCCCACCCGCGATGATAACAGAGTAGGCGTGTATCGGATAGGTAGGGTTCGGAGCAAAAACAACGTCACCCTGGGAGAGTACGGCCAGCGCGAGATGGGCGAGGCCGTCCTTTGAACCTATGGTGGCTATCGCCTCGCTCTCCGGGTCGATATCCACATCATACCTCCGCTTATACCAGTCTGTTATCGCCAGCCTCAACTTGTAGATGCCCTTCGAGGCTGAGTACCGATGGTTGCGGGGATTCCGGCTCGCCTCAATAAGCTTATCGACGATATGGGGCGGAGTCGGTTGATCCGGGTTTCCCATTCCGAGGTCGATGATGTCATCGCCCCTCCTCCTCGCCTCCATCTTCAGTTCGGACACGATGTTGAAGACGTAGGGGGGGAGCCTCTGTATCCGGTAAAACTCCTCTTCCATAGATGCCTCTTTCCGTCTATTCACCCTCAGCAATAGCTATTATGGGTTGTTTATCATTTACTATCATATAGTTAGAGTGGTTATTTCAATACAATTATAAAGTTATACGCACCAACCTGTCTCAGTTTGCCGGGAAGTATGGTCGAGCTGCACCTCGGCATTGTAGGAACTCCTGACAAAGGGGCCGGAGTAGACATGACTGAACCCCATCTCTCTCCCGATCTCCTCATACTCCTTGAAGGTCTCCGGCTTTACATACTCCCGGACCTCCAGACACCCCCTCATAGGTTGAAGGTACTGTCCTATCGTTATGGCGTCGCACCCTGCGGCGAGGAGATCCTCCAGGACGGCAACCACCTCCCTCCGCCTCTCTCCGAGCCCCACCATTATACCCGACTTCGTCGTCACCCCCCACCCCTTTGCCTCCCTCAGGAGGGCAAGGGAGCCCTCATAATCGGCATCCGGTCTCACCAGCGGATAGAGGGAAGGCACGGTCTCCAGATTGTGGTTGAAGATGTCGGGACCGGCGTCAAGGACGGTCTTCAGTGCCCGGATTTTACCACCGAAATCGGGGGTAAGAACCTCGATAAAAATAGATCGTATGCTATCTCTCATCGCCTGAATTGTCAATGCAAACTGTGCTGCTCCCCCGTCTGGCAGGTCGTCCCTCGCCACCGATGTAATCACCACATGACGCAGACCCATCTCCTTGACGGTGATGGCGATATTTTCCGGCTCTTCCCTGTCGACCGGAGCGGGCGAGAGGTCCCCCTCTATGTTACAGAACCTGCACCTCCGGGTACATACATCCCCCAGGAGCATGAAGGTTGCCGTCGGTTTCGAGAAGCACTCGCCGATGTTCGGACACCGTGCCGACTCGCAGACCGTATGGAGGTTCCTCTTCCTGAGGACCCTTTTGAGGTGATGGAGCCCCTCCATCGTCCCCCTTCTCTTGCGTAGCCAGACAGGCAGTCGCATCGTATCAACCACCTCTCCCTTCATGTTTGAGGTCAATGCCCCCTTTAACACCAATCGAATCAGCTATGCCAATGATGTGTCCGAGGTTTTTGTTGATGAACCTGCTCGTTGCCGGAAGCCGGCTGTTATTGATGAGTGGCTCCAGATCCTCCACCCTGTCGACGTCCCTCCAGGTCGGGAGAAGCACGACCTCAATACCGCCCCTTCTGCACCCCTCTATTGTCTCATTCAGGACCGTGTCACTGCCCCACGATACCCTCTCAAAGGGTATTGTATGGGGGCTGTCCATGGCGATGAGATAGTACCCTCCATCCTCGGATGGACCGAGCACCACCCTCCCCCTCTTCTCGTTAAGCAGCCCGAGGGCGTCCTGTATATATGCCAGGGGGATATCGGGGCTGTCACTTCCTATGATAACCACCATCTCATAGTGAGAGTCAATGATCCCATCAAAGATAGTAGAGAGCCTCTCCCCTAAATCCCGTCCCCTCTGGCTGATGAGTGGGGTGCCTGCCGGGAGGAGAGCAGCGACTGCCTCCCGCCTCTCTGCCGGTGTAAAGGCCCCGTAGATCCGGACCGGCCCCCCAGGGGCACCGGTGCGGGAGAGGGGTTGAAGGCGCGAAAAGGTATCCTCAACAAAGCACCGGTAGAGATCAGCCGCCTCATGTTCTGTTAAGGGGGGGACGAGACGGGTCTTGACCTTTCCCGGCTCCGGGTATTTGAGCATCACGACAAGAGCGCTCTCCCTCCTCATTGTCTCCACCTCGCCACAACGAAACATTCTCCACCCAAAGAAACCATCCTACGCGAAGTATCTCGCAGTTACCTCTTCCCATCTCCCCTGGAGCCTCAGGATAAGTTCACATATCTCCCTCACCGCTCCGTTGCCCCCCCTCCTCTCCGTTACATAGTCAGCCTGCTCCCTCACCTCCCTGACCGCATCGGCGACCGCCACCGACAGACCGGCCCTCCTGAAAACGGGGAGGTCTATGAGGTCGTCACCGACATAGGCAACCTCCTCGGCGGCAACCCCCTTCACCCTCATGAGCTCTTCAAAGGCATCAACCTTTTTGAGCGCCTTCTGGTAGACGAGCTCAATACCGAGATCACGGGCCCTGTGGAGCACCACCCTCGACTCTCTGGAGGTGATAATCGCCACGTCGACACCGCCCCTCATGAGGAGCTTTATGCCGTGGCCGTCCTTCACGTCGAAAAACTTCAACTGCCTCCGGTCGTCGTCATAGACTATCTTGCCGTCGGTCATTACGCCGTCAACATCGAGGGCAAGGATGCGTATCTTCCCCGCCTTTTCTCGGCACTGGTCGCTGATGTTGCCCTCTCCGAACGCCATTCACTCCTCCTCTGTTTTCGCCTGCAAAACCCTCTCGTCAAGAATTAACAGGGAGACGGACGGTAAATTTGCTCCCCTTCCCGTACTCGCTCTCGACCTCGATACTGCCCCCATGGGCATCGACGATGGCCTTCACGATGTTCAGCCCGAGACCGGCGCCGGTAATCTCGCTCCGTGATTTATCGACCCGGTAAAAGCGGTTGAATATATTCTCCTGCTCCTCTTTGGGTATTCCGATGCCTGTATCAGACACGGCCACCTCGATCCAGCCGTTCGCGGAAGTACAGAGTATGTCAACCGTACCCCCCTCCCTGTTGTACTTGACCCCATTCTCGATGAGGTTCATAAAGAGTTCACTCAGCCTGTCTTCATCGCCCATAAGCTCCAGACTATCTTCATCTCCGCTGAGGGTCATGGATATCCCCTTCTCGTCCGAGACGGGGGCTATGAGCTTATAGACGGATTGCAGCACCCGTGACAGGTCAACGGACTCCTTCTTAAAAACCATGCCATTCGTCTCGAGCCTCGCCACGTCGAGTATCTTTTCTACGAGGACCGCCATCCGCGCGATCGTCTCATCCACCACCTCTACGGTCTCTCGATACTCCTCGACGCTCCTCTCCTTCTTCAGGGTGATATCGCAGTAACTCTTTATGATGGAGATAGGCGTCCTGAGCTCATGGGAGGCATCGGAGAGGAATTTGCGCTGGAGGAGAAAGGCGTCGTCGAGCCTCTTGAAGGTCGTATTGAACGCCTCGGCCAGCCCCACAAGCTCAGAATCGATCTCATCAACCGGTAGTATCTTGTCGAGGTTCTTTTCGGTAATCTCCTCCACCTCATGGGAAAGATGCTTCACCGATCTGAGGGAGAGGACAACGATAACGAGCGACCCTATGATGGCCA
>JBHHXU010000081.1:0-6980 GCA_046757185.1 Thermodesulfobacteriota bacterium | reverse complement strand
AGTGCAATTAAATGCTGATCCGTACTATTCTTTTAGTTGCAATCCTTTCTTTATTTTCCTTTAAAATTTCTTCGTCTGAACCGGTCATAGTTCTGGGTACACCATTGGGCCCCGACGCTTCGACTGAGGTGATGCGGAAGCTGAGGGACGGGCAGGCCGCAATAGATTCAATGGTCATGACCGTTCATCAGAGGAAAACGACCGCTCTCCTTGAAGAAGACATTGAGACCAGCGGCACCGTTTTTCTTAAAAAGCCCAATCTGCTCCGATGGGAGGTCGAAAAGCCGGAGAAGGCCGTCGTTGTCGTTGACGGCGAGGTGATGTGGCAATACCGCCCGAAGACCAACAAGGCGTACAAACGCCTGTTATCACACGATGTTAAGGCCAGAGATACGATGAGGTTCCTGGCAAGTGTTATGAGCCTTTCGATCGGCGATATCTCCAAACGTTTTTCGACATCAGTCTACAGGGAGAACGAAAAAACTGTATTAGCGCTGAGGCCGAAGTCCCGCATTGTCGCGAAATATCTTAAGAGTGTCTTCATATGGTACCGGGAGCATGACGGTATCCCGGTGAGATTCATTATGGAAGGAAGAGACGGGAGCACCACAACAACGGAATTTACCAATATAAAAGTCAATACCGGTATCGACGACGATACCTTCCGTCTGGCGCTTCCCGAAGGGGTCTGGGTTATAAGCAGTGAAGATGATGATGAGTTCGAATAACAGGCAGAATGTTTTAAGCGTAATCCTGCTGCTGACAGCCGGGGCGGCGGTCGTGGTTGCACTGTACCTCTACCTGCCTGAGTTCAGCAACGAAAAGATAAGGTTGTTTATAAACGATTTCGGCCCTGCGGCGCCGGCGGTATTTGTAATTATCTGTATCTTAAAACCGCTTCTTTTTTTTGTCCCCTCACTCGGGCTTACCGTCATTGCAGGGACGCTTTTCGGTCCCTTCTACGGCACATTGTATGTCGCCATGGGCGGGGCGGGCTCAACGATCGTAGCTTTCTATATGGCCAGGAAACTTGGCCGTAAAAGCATTGAAAGGTTTATAAAGGATTACAAGAAGCTTATAAAAATAGATGAACGTATGGAGCGTGAAGGATTCAAGACCGTTATAATACTCAGGGCGTTAAATATACCGTGGGATATGGTAAGCTACTCCGCGGGCTTTTCGAGGATACGTTTCGGGGACTTCTACCTCGGCAGTCTTGTACTCCTGCTCCCGATAAGCTTCATCTATACCTACTTTGGGAGCGTTATCTGGCGACCCTTTACGCCGGAGTTCCTCATATCTCTCACAACGATAGTGCTTTTCGCTTCGGCCCCCTTTGTCATAGGCAGGCTCAAGAAGGGCGGATATGTCGGAAAACAATTCAGCAAACAGTAGAGTCGGCAGTATCTCTCTCCCGGTAGGGAGGCTCCATGTAGAGGTTACGAGTCACTGCAACTTCTCCTGCGAGTTCTGTCCTGATTCGAGGATGGAGAGAGAAAGGGGCTCGATGGATATCGAGCTGTTGAAGGGAATTCTGGATGAAGTGGTCATGGAGAAGATTACGGGGAAGGTCTTTTTCCACGTTATGGGCGAGCCCCTTCTCTACCCCCATCTCGCGGATGCGATAGGTTATGCGACAGAGAGGGGGCTCTATACATCGGTAACAACCAACGGGAGCCTCCTTACCGATGCGCTGCTGGGTGACTTGATGGATGCCGGTGTATCCAACATTACACTCTCGCTGCAAACCCCCGATGAGACCACGTTCGGGCTCAGGGGGGCCAGGGGGATAGATTTTCATGACTATAAGGAGAGGGTCAGGGATATAGCACGGAGGCTTATGGACGAAGGCCGAACGGAGTTTTGTATAAGCTTTCTCTCTTCCCCGCTAAGAAGGCTTATAATTCCTGTTATGCCGGAGATAAGCATTGCCGACACCTCAAAGAGCCTGAAGGCGTACCTGCTGAACTGGGCGGAGTACATACTCAGAGGAACAGAGTATGAGGCCGATCTCGGAAAAGTGGGAAAGGAGATTAAGCGGGTTGGAAGCTTTAAGGAGAACAGCATTGAGATTGGACCACGTGTGTTTTTTAAAACGAGGATAATGGGCGACTGGGCGGTTCACTCCCTGAATGGCGGAGTAAAGGCAAGAATAGGTTTCTGCCCCGCAATCCAGGAGAACTTCGGCGTCTTGTGGAACGGAGATGTAGTTTTTTGCTGTGTCGATTTCGAGGGCAAAACGGCGGTGGGCAATGTAAGGGATATGACACTCCTCGAATGCCTCAAAAGCCGACAGATGCAGGAGGCGGCAAGGGGGTTCAAGAGGTTCCGCGTTCTCCATCCCCACTGTAGGAGGTGCATGGGAGACAGGAACCATTTAAACGCCATCGTCCGCCAGTTGGGGTCGATCGTCTATTTTAAGGGGTGGCGGAAGATATTTCCGAGGAAGGGTTCCGACACGAACGTCTGAAGGAGAGTGGAAAGTAGTGTTGAATATCGATGTCATGGATAGAACAGCCCGCTATGCTCTCTCCGGAAAATTTCCCGGAATAGAGATGTCAGACATAGTATGACATGTTGAGATTATCATTAAAGAAGGCGATATTTTTCTTTATTATCCTCTCCCTTTTCCCTCCGCAATTACCGGCTGCAAACATCGACCCGTCATTTAAATTTCATACTATCGAAACAGGCCACTTTATCATCCATTATCATCAGGGTTTGAAAGAGGTCGGTGATAAGGCCGCTCATATAGCCGAGGATATCCATATGAATCTCAGCTCTGATTTTCAATGGTCGCCTCGTGAAAAGACTCATATTGTTCTCATTGATAATACAGACTTTGCCAATGCCTTCGCGACGGTCCTTCCCTACAACATCATGTATATCCAGGTCGTCCCCCCCATGGCGGACATGACAATCGGCGAGCATGACGATTGGCTGAGGCTCGTCATCACCCATGAATATGCCCACATCCTGACCATGGACCCCGTGAGGGGGTATTCAAAGGTAATGAGAAATATCTTTGGAAAACCTGTCCCTGGATTCGACCTTCTTTCATTCCTTACCTTTATCATTGCAACTCCTCCCAATGTTCTTTTGCCGTCATGGTGGCTTGAAGGCATGGCCACATGGGCCGAAACAGAACACACCGGCAGGGGGCGTGGAAGGAGCACCATCTATGAAACGATACTACGGATGGCGGTTCTGGAGGATAATATCCCCGGTGTGGACCAACTGAACGGTGAGGCTCCTTACTGGCCCGATGGCCGCATTCCCTATATCCTCGGTCTGCGCCTTAAGAAACATATCAGGGAAAAGTACGGCGAAGAGAGTCTCGGACAACTCAACACCGTTCATTCAGGAAGGTTCCCCTACTTCCTGAACGGCGTGCCCGCCAGGCTGCTCGGCAAGAACTATGTCGCACTCTATAGAAAGATGATTGATGATTTGAGGAGTGAACAGCTGGAAAAGATAGCGCTGCTGCAGGAAACCCCTTTAACACCCTTCAAGACTTTGAACAACGACGGTGAGATGCTTACTAATCCGACCTATTCTCCCGACGGCAATCTCCTCGCGATGAATAGAAGGGATCCTCACATGCATGAGGCGATAGTAATTGTTGATAAGGAAGGGAGGGAAAAGAAAATTATACGACGGCGCCCTTCAGACCACGCTGTTACATGGGGTTCGGGGGGGGAGAGTGTCTGTTATGCACAGGCCGAGGTCAATAACGGATTCAACCTCTACCAGGATATCTATTGCTATGATTTAAAAAAGAACAGGCAGAGGAGGGTAACGAAGGGTCTGAGGGCGAAGGCGCCGGATATGTCGCCGGACGGGAGGTCCGTCGTTTTCGTCAAGAATGAACGGACCACCCAGAAGCTTGCCCTCTTAAAAATGGATGATGAAAAACAACCTGTGGAGATCATAACGGACTATGAGGGGGTAAGGATATCCACTCCCCGGTGGTCCCGCGATGGGAAGTCTATTGTATTTTCCGTCAAGGAGAGCCAGGGGCGCACCTCCCTGCAGCTCTACAATCTGAACAGGCAGAGCATTGAGGTGCTGTTTAAAGACGATTTTAACAATCTCTACCCCGTATGGTCTCCCGACAACAGGTTTATTATATTTACCTCGGACAGGACGGGCGTCTTTAACCTCTTTGCCTACTCTCTCTCAGAGAGGAAAACGTATCAGATAACCCATGTCCTGGGCGGCGCCTTCCAGCCCGACATCTCCAGGGATGGGAAAACCATTGTCTTTTCAAGCTACTATTCAAGAGGGTTCATGATAGCGACAATGGAGTATAACCCCGAGACGTGGAAAGAGGATGCCGGACCGGCAATAGGGCCCTACTGGCAGGCATCAAAAAGAGCCGCTTATGACAGGCCCCCCTCTCCTTATGCCTCTCCACCGAGTGCCTACTCATCTCTCCGTTCACTTATGCCGAGGTTCTGGCTTCCCACCATAGGCATAGACCATGAGGGGGTCACTCTTGGGCTCTTTACCGCGGGTCAGGACGTCCTGGCCTATAACACCTTTATTCTTCAGGCGAGCTACGGCATTGAAAGCAATAAGCCGTATTTTGACCTGCTCTATTACTACGACCGGCACTATCCCACCCTCTTTTTTGAGGGTTTTATCAGGCCGATTCTCTATTCAGATTTCTTTGACAAGGATGATTATTATGAAAAGCAGCAGGGATTTACAGTAGGGGTCTCTCTGCCCCTTAACTATGTTGAGTCCAGGTATAGACTTATCTTCGGCTATCAACTTAAGGATCAGAAATCACTCTCCGAACTGACGGACGGGAAATTCGACGGAATTGAGATCTTCGAGGGGAGGAGGGATCATCTCTTCCTCGGCCTGAACTTTTCCAACGCCTTACGGTACCCTTTTTCAATAAGCAGAGAGGAGGGGAGGAACATCTCTCTTCTCTACAGGAACTATTCGAAAGGATTTGGAAGCGACAAGGAGTCCGTGGAGTATATCGCTTCATACGATGAATACATGAGCCTTTCATTCCTGGGAAAGAGTCAACGGCACAGTGTACTCTTCCTCGCCTTAAAGGGGGCGATTTCGGGGGGAGAGCGGATTAAACAGCAGGCCTTTCAGCTTGGAGGCAGTTCAATCCTTGACGCCGAATTCCCCTTGCGAGGTTTCCCGTCAAAGTTTGAGATCGGGAAGTATATAGCAACCACTACTGTTGAGTACAGGTCGCCGATTCGTTATCTATTCAAAGGGAGAAACACAAAACCCTTTTTCTTCGACAGGCTCCATGGGGCGCTGTTCATGGACGCGGGGAATGTATGGGATGATGAAACTGTTTTTCGTTTGAGTAACGTGAAGGTTGGTGTGGGTGGTGAATTAAGGCTCGATATGGTTTTGGGGTATAAACTCTACATTACGCCCACGATTGGGATAGCTCACGGGCTTGATGATGAAGGTGAAACGGATGTCTACTTTACGATACACACAGAGATTTAAAGCAGGGCGGTGGGCCTGTTCTGTCATAATTATCCTTGTCCTTTCGGCCTGTGCAGCCTCAGAGCTTGACCTGTCACTGGACTTCCCGGGCAGTACCGGGAATATTGCCAGGCAGTATGAAGGGGTTCTGGGGGTAGATGAGTTCATCGACCTCCGGCCGCAGCTTACCACCAGCGATGCCAGAAAGTGGCTTGGTTTTATTCCGGGTGTTTTATGGGTAGAGTTCATCACTGAAATTCCAGACACTTACACGGTATTTTCCGACTATAAGTCGAGACCCTTCACCGTTTCCTTTGCACGGGCAATCTTTGCAGACCTTGAGCGAAGCGGTATCTTTGAAAAGGTCGTCTTTTTGCCAAAAGAGCGGTATGCCAGAGTAGACTACAGGCTCGAGGGGGCCCTGAACCGCACTTTTCTTAAGGAAACCGGCTATTACTACGGCTCCGGTCTCTATGCCTGGGTTACCCGTATCTTCGGACTGCCCTATGTTTCATACGAGTTCAGCGTAGACATTACGCTTAGGCTGCGGGATGTCGCAACGAATGAGATTATATGGGTGTATGAACTGGAGGGGGATTGGGTCGATAAATATAATAATGTCTACAGGCTTTCAGCAGGAAGGGACGGAAAACATATCCTTTCCTACAATATTTCTAAAATGCTTGAAAAAGAGTTGCCAATTGCGTTAGAATCCTTGGAAAAGTCGCTACAAAACATATAAAAATGCTTTAATGTGCCTCTCAAAGGGAGGCAAATTATATTGAAGGGAGGTGCTGCTGAGCCCGGAGGATTGCAGATACACTGCGATTTATTAATTTTATTGGAGGTCGAGATATGAGAAAAGGTATCTGTGTCTTGGTTGTACTTGTAGGGCTGCTATTCAACGGGGTTGCGGAGGCTGCTGACTGGAGATTTCCAGTGGGATTTACCTATATAAGCGGTTTTGAAGATGTTGTTGATATCTACAAGGAGAATTTGGAAGCAGAGGGTTTTACAGTATCTGAAGACTATACCATTCCAGTTGGCCTGGCGTTTACCCCCTATGTTCAGCTTGATAGCGGAGTCAGGATTGGTGGTGGTATCGGTCCTACTCAAATAATTATAGTAAGTGATGATATTTTCTACAATATACCTGTCAATATAAACGGGGGATACACATTGCTCCCGTCAGCCAATACCTCGCCCTATGTGTATGGTGGAATAGCCTATCCTATAGCGGATGGAGATTATGTTATAGATTCAAGTGTTGGTTTTATCGGCGCGGTTGGTGTTGAATTCTTAAGGAAGAGGGCTGTTGGGTTTGGTTTTGAGGTTGCTTACGACAATTCAGAGATTGAGTTTGAGAAAAAAATAACCAGTACAACCAGCACAACCAAAAAGGTAAAACCAACGGGGTTAATGTTCAGGCTCTTCGCTGTTTTCTAAGGAGATACCGTCAGACTTGTGTAATAAGAAGGCAGCATAGGACATGAGCTATGTGCTGCCCACCC
>JBHHXU010000080.1:0-7006 GCA_046757185.1 Thermodesulfobacteriota bacterium | reverse complement strand
TCGGCGCGCTCGTCCTCGGAGGCGGGCTCTCCTTCGCCTGGCGGCAGTGGCGTGAAGCGAACGCACGGAGTCAGATCGCCGAGGCGGTCATACTCCTCGATTCGGGCAAGCTGGCCGAGGCGCGGCAGATCGCGCTCGGAGTCATCAAGGACTACTCGTCGAGCTCTGCTGCAGGGACCGCACGCGACTTGATCGCACGCATCAAGAGCCGCAAGGCGGCCGACAAACGTCGCGCGAGGCAGCGCATCGACTCGGTACTCGGCGGTGGGCTGCGCCGGGCGGCCGACGCGTTCGAGAGTGGTGACTTCGGAAGAGCCTTCGACCTCTACGCCGAGCTCGACGAGCGCTTCGCGAAGGACAAGGCGCTCCGCGCGCGCGTTCACGAGGCTGTGCGCATCCGCGTCAGCACGCTGCAACGCGAAGCCTCCGACGAGCTTGCACTCTACTCGTCGAGCAAGCTGCCCGAGATCGAATCACTGACCGCGCCCGACGAACGCAAGCGAACGCTCGCCGAGCTCACCGGTCGCTTCCCCGATGAACGCATCGCGAAGATCGAGAAGCTCGTCGCGGAGATCGAAGTTCGGCCGGCACTCGTGGCGACGCTCGCGTAGGACGACGAGGGGAAGCCGATGCTCGACGCCTACCTCCGCGGCAACGCCCCCTTCCTCCACGCCCAGATCTGGGGGCTTATATAGTAGACCACCGGAATGCCCCTCTTCTTCGCCTCCCTAGCAAAACGGAGGTTAAAGTCCGGATAGTCTATCAGGACGACGCCATCTATCTTCTCCCGTTCGAGGATATCCCTCAGCTCCCTGAAACGCCTCAGCATGGCGGGGAGCTTGCCGATTACCTCGGCCACTCCGACGACAGACATATCCCTCGCATCAAACCCCTCCAGCCCCGCCTCCCTCATCCGTGGTCCACCCATACCGAAGACCTTGAGTGACGGGATATGCCCCTTAAGGGCCTCTAGCAGCGAAGCACCGTGGATGTCACCGGACGCCTCGCCGCTTATGATGAGTATCCGTTTCTCCATTTAAAACCGTCCTGCGCCGCAAACCGTGTCTCCATCAACCACAATTGCCAACACCCCCCTCTGGTTTTGACTTTCGAAGCGTACGGGGAATACATGAGTTGGAGGTGGTTTTTAACTGCCAAGCTCCGTCAGCATCTGCTCCGCGGAAACGAGGTGTCTCGAAAGCTTGAGCTCATCGGCATTCATGCCGAGGGCGAGACCGACGAGCTGGGCGAGGTGGAATATGGGCATGGATATCTTGCTGCCAACCTTCTTTTCAGCCAGAGTCTGGTAGCTGTCGAGGTTGATATGACAGAAGGGGCATGGGGTCACCATACAGACTCCCCCCTCCCCCTTTGCATCGAGGAGCCTCTTCCCGGTCATCTCCAGTGCCGTGTCTTCAGTCACCAGATCCACCTGAAAGCCGCAGCACTTTGTCTTGCCGTCGTACTCAACCACCTCGCCTCCGAGGGCTCTCGTGATGTCATCAAGTGAAGTCGGTCTTTCGGGATCGTCAAAGGCGAGGGCGTCCGACGGCCTGAGCGAATGACAGCCGTAAAAGGAGGCTACCCTTAGACCCTTCAGCGGTTTTACGACCTTCTGCTTGAGATTTTCGAGGCCGTAATCGTCTGCCAGTACCCAGGAGAGGAGCTTGATCTTCGTTGCGCCGCTGTAGGTAAGACCAACCTTGTTGAGGACCGCATTGGTCTTCTCGAGCAGCCGTGCATCCCCCTTCAAATCCCTGTTGACCGTATTCATCACCATGAGACAGGTCGAACAGATGGTCATGATGTCCATACCCATCACCTCCGCCTGTGCGAATATCCTGGCATTCAACGTTACGGAGAGGTCGTAGTCGTAGTCGGTCAGCAGGCCGGCGCCGCAGCAGTTGGCGCGCGGCATATCGTAGAGCCTTATCCCGAGCGCCTCCGCCACACTCCTCGTCGTCTCATTGGCCTCCTTGGTCATCTCCTGAGAGGCGCAACCGGGGTAGTAGGCGTACCGCAAGGGCAATGTCGTCTCGGCTCCACTCATCTCTTTTTCTCCTTCTTCCTGCGCCTCTTGGCCCCCCTCTCGAGCTCCCTGTAAATCTCCTTCACCTCATTCATACCCTCAATGACGGGGAAGACGATGGGCATGGGCATCTTCCCGTGAATCTCCATCTTCAAGCCGAAGGGGATCTTGCCGATAGAGCGCAGAAAGCCGAGGGTCTTAAAGGTCATGGCAGCCTCGTCCAGCCGCCCTATCCTCTTGACGGAGCGCACCATCGACTCAACATGTTTTGCGCCGTGGTTGTCGGTAACCCCGGCTCTCATCGCCTCTGCCCGCAGACGCTCTATCGCCTGGAGAGGGGCAACATCCTTGGGGCAGTATTCCGTACAGTGGACACACCTCACATACCGTGCTCCTTGCTCAGTCCTTCGATCCGTTTCTTCCTCTCACCCTCTCTCACATCACCAACGAACCTCCACGCCTTCGCCAGGGCTGCAGGGGCAAGGTATTTCTTATCAATCTCCAGCGCATTACAGGCGGCGTTGCAGCTCCCGCACATGATGCACTTCTGGACACTGTCGATGGCAGCGGTCTCCTCCTTCGTCAACCGGCGCCCCTCCTCCTTTTCATGGGAGGTGAGGTAGGGGGTAATCTTCTCCATCTTCCTCCAGAAGGGATCGAAATCGACGATCAGGTCCTTGATGACCGTATGGTTCGTCAGCGGCTCAACAACGATCTCACCCCTCTTCCTGTACTCGGGAAGGACCTGCGTATTGCAGGCGAGCTTCGGGAAGCCGTTGATCATCATTGCGCAGGAGCCGCATATGGCGGACCTGCAGGAGCGTCTGAAGGCGAGAGAGCCGTCCTGCTTCTCCCTTGTCTGGGTCAGGGCCTCGAGGACGGTCATCCCCTCGACAACCCTCACGTCATAGGCCTGATAAAACCGGTGAGACCTCTCCCCGCCACGTCTGTCGGTACGCTCTATCTTAAACTTGATAATCGGCATAGTATTTGTGTATCAGTAACTCCTCTCCTGCGGCTTGTACTTCGTTATGGTCACATCCCGGTACTCAATCCTCAATTCATTGTCTCTTCTGTAGGCAACGGTGTGCTTCAGCCACTTATCGTCGTCCCTCTCAGGGAAATCCAGCCGGGAATGGGAACCACGACTCTCCTCCCTGTTCAGGGCGCTGACGAGGATGACCTCTGCGAGGGCCAGAATATTTCCCAGCTCTATGGCAGCCAGCAGGTCCAGATTGAACACATCGCCCTTGTCCATAACGGTGATATTCCTGTGCCGCTCCTTCAGACGCCTTACCCGCTCCAGTCCCTCCTCAAGCTTCTCCTTTGTTCTGAAGATTCCGCAACACTCCTGCATCGTTACGGCAACCTCTTCACTTATCTTGTAGATCGGTTCTCCATCAACGCGGCTCAGGAGGAGAGCGACCTCCTGTGCGGACTCCTTCAGAAATGCCTCAGGGAAGGGTGGCAACGACGATGTCCTGCAGAACTCCGATGCCGCCTGACCCGACCGCCTTCCAAAGACAATCGTGTCGAGGAGGGAGTTGCCCCCCAGTCTGTTTGCCCCGTGGACACTGACACAGGCGGACTCACCCGCCGCATAGAGCCCCGCCACTTCGGTCGCCCCCGACAGGTCGGTCTTAATCCCCCCCATTGAGTAGTGGGCGCCCGGCTTGACCGGTATCGGCTCCTTCACAGGGTCCACCCCTTCAAAGGAGATGGCGAGCTCCCTGATC
This sequence comes from Thermodesulfobacteriota bacterium, assembly GCA_046757185.1. Taxonomy (GTDB): domain Bacteria; phylum Desulfobacterota; class GWC2-55-46; order S146-70; family JAUXIU01; genus JBHHTR01. Next base: position 3,241 of record JBHHXU010000080.1, on the reverse strand, counting down.
TGCGGAAGCCGCTCCATAATCTTCTCTCTCCCGAGGTGTCGGAGGTCGAGGAGGACACAACCGTCCACCCCCCTCCCTTCGTCTATCTCTCTCTGCTCCGCACGGGAGACGACGTCCCTGCTCGCAAGCTCCATGGCATGGGGGGCATACCGCTTCATGAACCGTTCACCCTCCCCGTTAATGAGGTACCCCCCCTCCCCCCTGCAACCCTCCGTCATAAGTATGCCCGTGCTCTTGAGGGAGGTGGGGTGGAACTGAACAAACTCCATATCCATGAGGGGGAGACCTGCTTCAAGGGCAAGGGCCATGCCGTCGCCCGTCGATGAATAGGCATTCGTCGTGGTCCTGAAGACCCTCCCGTATCCGCCTGTCGCCAGGATGACCGCCTTCGCATGGAGCCTGTGGAGCCTCCCCGTTCCTATATCATAGACGATTGCCCCCCGGCAGATATTGTCCCTGATGACGAGGGAGAGGACATGCCACTCCTCATAGAGGAAGACATCGTGCTTCATCACCTGTTCATACATGAGGTGGAGGAGGGCGTGACCCGTCCTGTCGGCAAGATAGCAGGTTCTCGGGTATCCGGCGCCGCCGAAGGGCCTCTGTGCGATCCGTCCCTCATCGTCGCGGCTGAAGATGGCCCCCATCCTCTCCATCTCCATGATATCGTGCGGGGCCTCCTTGCACATCACCTCAATAGCGTCCTGGTCACCGAGGTAGTCGCTCCCCTTCACCGTATCGGCCGCATGGGCCTCCCACGAGTCGGTCTCCTTCAGGGCGGCGTTTATTCCCCCCTGTGCGGCAACCGAATGGCTCCTCACCGGATGGACCTTGGATACGACGGCCACATTCAGGCCGCTCCTCGCCACCTCAACAGCAGCCCTCAGACCCGCGAGACCGGCACCGAGAATGACGACATCATGAACAACCATAAAAAAGTCCTTAGCTATACATACTCAGGTGGATATGCAGGTAGATAGGAAGGTAGCTAGGCTGGAGAGTGTAGGCTGAAGCAAATCAAGACATTTCATATCTATGATCTCACGCTACTATTCTAACAGCCTTCAGTCTATAGTCTCCAGCCTGAGCAGTTTCCAATAGTAAAGAGGAGGTTGCTCTTTATGACCTACTTCAAGACCTCCGCGAGGGTTTTCCCGATCTCGGCCGTATTCGAGGTTACTCTGATACCGGCCGCCTCCATGGCCTCCATCTTCTCCTTCGCCGTCCCCTTCCCGCCGGCGATGATGGCACCGGCGTGCCCCATCCTCTTCCCCTTCGGGGCCGTTACCCCGGCAATGTAGCCGACGACGGGCTTCGTCATGGAGTTTTTAACAAAATCGGCGGCCTCCTCCTCGGCAGTACCCCCAATCTCTCCGATCATCACCACCGCACTGGTCTCGGGGTCACTCTCAAAGAGCTCCAATACATCAATGAAATTCGTCCCGTTGATGGGGTCTCCCCCGATGCCGACGCAGGTCGATTGCCCTATGTCGAGGCGGGTCAACTGATCCACCGCCTCATAGGTGAGGGTACCGCTCCGTGAGACGACCCCGACGTTCCCCTTCTTATGGATGTGGCCGGGCATGATCCCGATCTTGCACTCCTCCGGTGTAATCACTCCGGGACAGTTCGGCCCGACGAGTCTCGACCCCCTTCCCTCCATAAATCTCCTCGCCTTCACCATGTCAAGAACCGGTATCCCCTCGGTAATACAGATAACCAGCTCTATCCCCGCGTCGACCGCCTCCATGATGGCGTCGGCGGTAAAGGCGGCGGGAACATAGATGACGGTGGCGTTCGCCCCCGTCTCCGCTACCGCCTGTTCGACCGTATCAAAGACCGGTATCCCGTCCACATCGGTTCCCCCCTTCCCGGGGGTAACACCGCCGACCATATTTGTGCCGTAGGCGACCATCTGACCGGTATGGAACCTCCCCTGCTCCCCCGTGATACCCTGACAAATCACCTTTGTATCCTTATTGACGAGAATGCTCATGAACCCTCCAAGAATATACTTAATTTTCAAACAGCGCCCGGAGAAGAGGAGTGCCCTCTGAAGGACAGGCGCCCTATTTTCCTATGGCCTCAACCACCTTCTGTGCCGCCTCATCCATCTTCTCCGCGGTAATGATATCGAGGCCCGATTTCGCGACAATCTCTCTGCCGAGATCGACATTGGTCCCCTGGAGCCTTACGACCAGCGGAACCGTGACTCCGACCTCCTTCGCGGCGGCAACAACCCCCTCGGCAATGATGTCGCATTTCATGATGCCGCCGAAGATGTTGATGAGCACCGCCTTTACCTTCTCATCGGAGAGGAGTATCTTGAACGCCTCGGTCACCTGCTCCTTCGTCGCCCCCCCTCCCACATCGAGGAAGTTGGCCGGGAATCCACCGTACAGCTTGATGACGTCCATCGTGGCCATCGCCAGCCCCGCTCCGTTCACCATGCAGCCGATATTGCCGTCGAGGGCGACATAGTTTAGGCCGTGTCGGGAGGCCTCTATCTCACGGCAATCCTCCTCGTCGAGGTCTCGCATCTCCTGGATATCCTTGTGGCGGAAGAGGGCGTTGTCATCAAACCCCATCTTCGCGTCGAGGGCCATGACATCGCCGCTCTCGGTCACGACGAGGGGGTTGATCTCCGCCATCGATGCATCCGAATTGACGAATGCGTTGTAGAGACCGATCATGAATTTCACCGCCTTGCCGAGCGCGGCCTTGTCGAGTCCCAGACCGAAGGCAAGGTTTCTCGCCTGGTACGGCATGAGACCGGTGATGGGGTCCACGGAGACCTTCAGTATCTTCTCCGGGCTCTTTTCAGCCACCTCCTCAATCTCAACCCCCCCTTCCTGTGACGCCATGACGACCACCCTCTGGACCGCCCTGTCGATAACCACACCGAGGTAGAGCTCCCTGGCTATCCGGCACCCCTCCTCGATCAGCACCTTCTTGACCACCTTCCCCTCCGGCCCTGTCTGGTGCGTTACCAGTGTCTTTCCAAGGATGGCCTCTGTACTCGTCTTGACCTCCTCCTCACTTTTCGCAAGCTTCACTCCACCCGCCTTGCCCCTCCCGCCCGCATGTATCTGCGCCTTGACCACGCAAACACCTTTGTCAGCAAGAAATTCACTTGCTGCGTCTTCTGCCTCGTCAAGGGTAAAAGCGACCCTTCCCTTCGGCACGGTCACCCCGTTCCTCGACAGAATCTCCTTTGCCTGATACTCATGAATATTCAAGG
>JBHHXU010000079.1:0-7038 GCA_046757185.1 Thermodesulfobacteriota bacterium | reverse complement strand
ACCAGCCATAGTGACCGGTGGGCTTGCAATCTACTATTCGTTACCTTCTATCCTTTGAACCTTCTCCTCACCAACCCCAGTCCCGCCAGACCGCTTCCGAGAAGGAGAAGGGTGGACGGTTCGGGAACAGCAGAGTATGGGTTGGTATCAGATATGGATTTAAGCGTAAGGGTGAAGATTACCATGTCTTCAACACGAGCAGGTATTGCGACAGACCCACCTATAGTATTTAGAACATTACGCCCTATAAACCCGGTTTGACCAGATACCCATGAATCAGCACGTGAGATGTCATATATATAAAGCCAATCATCATCAGATTGCCCCACAATCCGGCTTTCAGCTGAACTACTAGGTTGTTGGAATCCATAGTTGTATTCCGCCTTGCGATATATGTCGTAGTTTTCGTACCAGCCACGTGTTACATCTACAGCCGATCCACCAATATAATCTGTGTGGAAATAATCGTAACCTGCACTATCATTCCACGTAATAGTAGCTGGAGGCGACTGCCAAGTAATAGCGGTACCAGGACCGTCGAAGTCTATGAAGAAGGTGTAGGAAACCTCAGAACCTACACCGGTTATTCCATTTGCAGTAAATAGACCAGCAGTATCGTCAAAGTAGGTCACCTCGCCGGTAAATGTGTAGTAGCCGGAAACGGCGTAAGAATTTAATGGAATAAGCATCATAACTGCAAACAACATAGCACCAAACCACCCACCTAGCCAAATTCTTTTCATTTTATCCTCCTGATTCGTAATTATTTGTCTTTTATCTTAACTAAATTGCAATTTCCATGCCAACTTATTGCCACACCACCAACCAATTGATTTTACTTAACTATTTCAAGGCTTCCTCCTCACCCATTTCCCGAAGTGTAAAAAAATCTTACACTTTTCAGCCTCCTTTTCAGGGGCAAAGCGGGTTAAAAAAAGGCGAAAATAAAGGAAATGCCTATACTATTCAAGAGGTTATGTGATTATCGGAAGTGTAAAATAATTTTACACTTTTCACGCCCCTTTTCAGAGGAGAAGAGGGGTAAAAAAGGGGCGAAACAGAGGGAATCGTTAGAATAATCTATAGGTTAGGTGATTCATTACACTGTAAAATAATCTTACACTTTTATCTATAAAATCGGCACATTACATTGTCATTCCCGTGAAAACGGGAATCCGGACAGAGAAAGACCTGTATTAGCCACGGAACAACACGGCAAACCACTGCGTCTCATGTAAGGCACGACACACCCTTATCTCTCGCAAAGTCGCCGGGCGCAAAGTTAGTAAGGCATAAAACTTATTCCTTATTCCTGCTGCTCTTGGCGTCCTTTGCGTCTTTGCGTGTTGTAATGAAGATTTTATCGTAAGAGCAGGGGTAAAAAGGGCGTGGCACTACTGAAGGAGGGAAGTTCTGCGGGCCAATAGCGGCTTATGAGGATTCATTGTCCCCCTTTCTTTCTATGGGTATACTTTATCACCCTTGCCTTTTCAAGAGTTATCAAACCCTCCCCTACCATCTCATCGAGGAGGGGCAGTACACTGTTTATCTTCTCTTCCGTGTCAACCGTCTCTATCACAAGGGGGAGGTCGCTTGAGAGCCTGAGGATATGGTCGGTGTGATAGACGCTGTGGGCGCCATACCCGGCAATGCCTTTTACGACCGTTGCTCCGGCCAGCCCCTCCCTCCTGAACATCTCCACTATCGCCTTGTAGAGCGGTCTGTGTTCATAGATGTCGTCCTCCCCGATAAAAATCCTCATCAAAAGCTGTTCGCCTGTCATCTTCATAGTCTCCTCCCATACCTTGCCTTGATGGCCCTCCTCCCCTCATCAACCTTTGAAGACGCGCTGGTTACACCGCCCTCGCAATGATGATGCCGATCCAGACCGCGATGAGACAGAGGAGGAGGTTGGACGCAATATTGACCGTTGCAAGGAGGGCGCTCCCCTCCTCGAATAACCGGTAGGTTTCATAGCTGAAGGTAGAAAAAGTGGTGAAGGCGCCGAGGAAACCGATACCCACCGCCATCCTCAGTTCACCGGGTATCAGGGCGCTCCGCATACTGAACTCCATGAGGAACCCCAGCAGAAGAGAGCCGATAATATTGACCGCCAGGGTGCCGTACGGGAGGGTGGTTCCCGCATACCTGTACACAAACCCGCCGACGGCATACCGCAACACGGCGCCGAAGAAACCGGCACAACCTATGTAGAGGACAGCTCTCATCCTTGACGGGAGGGTAACACCTGTTTATACTACCGTCAAGTAGTATGAAAGGTGCTGGAGGGGATGGTGTCTTTCAGCGGTGGAGGTGAGCGCACCCTCTTCTCATACCATTCATTATGAAAGTCATTGAGATCAGAAGACACAGCATAGCGGGTCATGACGGGAACCTCACGGAAGAGGGGTTAGCGCTCGCCCGTTCCGCAGGGCAGACACTCTCCGGACCGTTCGAGCGGGTTTTTGCGAGCCCGAAGGCACGGGCACTTCAGACAGCCGAGGCGTTCGGCTTCCCATCACCGGAGGTTGTCGAGGAGCTCACAACCCTTTCCGGCGAAGGGTTCTCTCCCTACCAGGAACGGATCAAGTGGTTTGCTTCGAAAAAGCTCAGCCTTCTCGAATCCTATTTCGCCGTCCCGGAAATCATGCCCCTCCTGAAAAAACACGGCACAATGGTGCTCGATGCATTATCTACCATTGCAGATGACCTCCCGGACGGCGCCGCAGCCCTGGCGGTCTCACATGGCGGCACCATCGAACCCGCCGCACTGATTGCCCTGGGCGGTGAATTCGAACTGGAGGCGATGGGAGGTGAGTTGAGCTGCTGCGAAGGGGTCAGGTTCGGCTATGTTCACAACCGTATACTCCTCGTTGAAACTATCCGCCTGCCCGGAGGGGCACAGAGTCTTAAAACTTGACCTTGCCAACCATTCCTGTTATATGAATAGGGGAGAAGTTGAGTATGAGAAGAGGGGCATATCCGACAGGAAGGGCCTTAAGGTGAAATGCGAGAGGGGTGGCAGGTGCCGCCCTTTAAATGTTTCCGTATCCAGGAAGTGGGGACTGCTACAACCCCAATGAAGATGGAGCGTTACTCTTAGACTCAATGGCGCTTCAATAAAATTAAGGAAGAGAGAAGGACAGGAACCGACTCCCTCACCCATTGCATTCTCCGTGCGTAACAGCTTTTCATTCTGCAATTTCACTTATTGTACAAAAAAATGTGCTCGGAGGGTGCGTGCTCCCATAGAGGGCAACGGTATGTAGAACAATAGAGGAGGAAACAATGCAAAACCCTTTGCAGATTTCAACCAGAAACATCTCGCTCTCAGAGGCGGCTGAAAACACCATCAGGGAAAAGGCGGAGAAGCTCGATCAGTTTTATAGCCGGATCATGAGCTGCCGAGTCATGGTTGAAACGCAGCATAAGAAGCAGCATAAGGGGATAATGTACCATGTAAGGATCGATATTACCGTCCCCGGCCACGAAATCGTTGTGAAACGCCCCAGCCATGAGGACCTCTACGTGGCGATCAGGGATAGCTTTGATACGGCAAAGCGTCAGATCGAGAGCTTTGCCCGAAAACAGCGGGGCGAGGTAAAGAACCACGTGTCGCAACCCCAGGGAAGGGTGGCGAAACTCTTTCCTGAAGGGGGGTACGGTTTTCTCGAGGGGGAGGAAAACTACGAGGTATATTTCCACCGTAATGCCGTTCTGGACGACGCCTTCGACAGTTTTGAGATCGGCACACTCGTACGCTACACGGAGGAGATGGGAGAAAACGGACCACAGGCAAGTACAGTCTCAATGATTCGAGGACCGCGAGAATAGTAGAGAGAGCGCCCCGATCACCTTCACACTCAATACCCTTTGAATGTGCCGGAATGGATGGAGCAGAGCGTCATAACTTTGCATATCTACGTTGCTCCTCGGCTTGTCGTTGAGGCGTACTACAAAATACGCCTCACTCCTCCCCTTCGTCGTGCCTTGTTCTGCTTTGTTCTAACACTCTGTAGACACGCATCGGGGAATCCAGTAACACCTCCCACTGGGCTCTCCGCCCCTCTTTCTAAGATAGCGCGAGACGGAAGACCGTTACCGGTGAACTCCTCATGCTCCTCTTCCACTCAGAAAATTTCTGAGCAAGGTGTCAAGCGGATTTGAGCGCAGGCGTAGCAGGGCTACGTTGAGCATCAAATTGGTGAAGACAACACAACCTCCGGGCTTTATGGAAGGTCGGCTTCCAGAGTTAGGCGGTGGATTTTGGAAAGGTAGGGTCGGTCCCCATAAACTCTCCCTTGACCGCATCGAGGGCAGCCGGATTCGTCATGAGCTCCAACGTGGTGAGGGCCATGCTCTTTACCCCCTCCAGGAGCGCCCGGTGGCCGTCGTCGGAGATGGTCGCCTCTGCGAACTCGCTCGTGTGGATGTTTATCCCCCTCCTCACGGGCACAAGGGGGTGGATGGTAGGTACAACCTGTGACACATTTCCGATATCGGAGGAGCCGAGGTTCCGGTCATCGGGGGTATTCTGCTCCTCTTCGAGGCCGAGATCGGTGAGCTTCTCCCTGTACATCCGGGCAAGGCTCCTGTTGATCTTCATGGGGGCATTGACATCGTCCTCCTCCTCAATGGCAACCTGACACCCCGTTGCAAGGGCGGCACCCCGGGCACAGTTGAGGAACCGCTCCTTCGTCGCTTCGAGTCCCCTCATATCCCCCGCCCGTACATAGAAGGTCGCCGATGCCCTTTCAGGGATGATGTTGGGTGCCTTCCCCCCGTCGGTGATGATACCGTGTATACGGACATCACCCCTCAGTTGCTGTCTCAGGGCGTTGACACTGTTGAAGGTCTGTAGTACGGCATCGAGGGCGTTGATCCCCTCCTCAGGATAGCAGGAGGCGTGACTGGACCTGCCGGTAAAGGTGAGGTGTATCCTTATGAGGCCGATGAACCCCTTTGTCACCATCCTCCTGGAAGAGGGATGAATCATCATGGCACAATCTACCTCCCTGAAAACCCCGGCATTCAGGAGGGCTATCTTGCCCCCGCCGTCCTCCTCGGCCGGCGTTCCAAGGACAATGACTGTGCCGGCCGTTTCCGGGAGAACCTTTGATACGACAACAGCGGCCCCGGCGGCAGCGGGGCCGATGAGGTTGTGCCCGCAGCCGTGACCGATCCCCGGGAGGGCATCCATCTCGGCGAGGAGGGCAATCACCGGCGTGCCCCGCCCCCATACCGCCCTGAAAGCGGTCTCAAGACCGGCAATACCTGTCTCAACAGTAAAGCCATTCTCGGTCAGGAACCGTTGCAGGGCAGCGGATGTTTCATACTCCCTGAAGGCGGTCTCGGGATGATGGTAAAAGGCGTTGCTCATCGAAGAGAGCCGCTCATTCAGGCCGTCTGCCTCCCGGAGCACCCTCTCCCTCAAGCCGACTTTGGATAAACCGTGCCTAGTCATACCATGCCTCTTCCAGACTGAACCTCCTCTGCCACTATGAAAAGCACTCTCTCCGGTCGCCTAACGCTTCATCGCCCCGATGAGGACCTCTGCAACCTCGGGTCGTGAGAATTCCGGTGGCGGCATGGTCCCCGACCTCAACATCTCCCTCACCTTTGTGCCGGAGAGGGTTATATGTTCGATCGATTCGTGGGGACAGCTCTTGTACGATGCCATACTGCCGCACCGCTTGCAGAAGAAGGTGTAGTCGAAAAACATGGGGGTAATTCCGATATCCTTGGGTTCGAACTCATCAAAGATATAGTGGGCGTCAAAGGTGCCGTAATAGTTTCCGACACCGGCATGATCCCTGCCGACGATGAAGTGAGTACATCCGTAGTTCTTCCTTATCAGAGCATGAAAAACGGCCTCTCTCGGGCCGGCATACCGCATTGCGGCAGGCAGGACGGCCAGAGCGGTCCTGTCCTTGGGATAGTAATTCTCCAGCAGGACCTTATAGCACTCCATCCGGATCTCCGCAGGGATGTCGTCCCCCTTCGTCTCTCCTACGAGGGGGTGAACAAGCAGGCCGTCAACCACCTCAAGGGCACACTTCTGTATGTACTCGTGGGCCCTGTGGATGGGGTTCCTCGTCTGGAAGCCGACGATCCTCTTCCACCCCTTCGATTTAAAGAGCGCCCGGGTATCGACCGGGTCGAGGCGGTGTTCCTTGAAGTCGTTATAGAGGGGTCTGTTGATCACCGATATCTTTCCCCCGAGGAGGAAATCACCCATCTCATATATCTTCCGAACCCCCGGGTGGGCATCTTCGGTCGTCCCGTAGACCTCAAGGGCCTCCTTCTCCTGGTCGTGGGGATACTTCTCTTCAAGATGGAGGATGCCGAGGAGATCACCCTTACAATCCTTCAGGGCAACGTCGCTCCCCTCGCTGAGCTCTGACGCCTCCTCCTCCGATACCGAGAGAGTGACGGGAATCGTCCACGGGAGCCCGTTGCCGAGCTTCATATTGTCTATGACACTGTGGTAATCGTCCCTGCACATAAAACCCTCCAGCGGGCTGAAGGCGCCGATAGCGATCATCATGAGGTCTGATACCTCACGATCATTGAGCGAAACGGCCTTCATGTCGGGAACCCTCGTCTCCCCATCCTCCCTTTCAACCCCCTCCAACATGCGGTGTATCAACCTGCCTCCGTGTGGTTCAATCGTATTAAACATATCTTCTACCTCCCTCTGTCTTTGCTATTTAAAAACCAAGGTACGTAACCTGTCGAGCCCACTGGGCGAACAGGCTCCCCTATTTCTCCTCCGTGCCGTGTATTCCGCACTCCTTCTTATCCTCCTCCTTCAGGAGGTTAAACCACCTCCACCGGCCCGCCCGTGGAGGTTCACCCTTCAGGAGGGGGGTCGAACAGATGATGCACCCCACACTGTCGAAACCCCAGTCGAAGAGGACATGATAGGGGAGCTTGTTCTCACGAACATACCCCCAGACCTCATCGATTGTCCAGTCGATGAGGGGATTGAGCTTGAGGATCCTGCGCCCCTCTTCCTCCACGATAGAGGCCTTTTTC
>JBHHXU010000078.1:0-7072 GCA_046757185.1 Thermodesulfobacteriota bacterium | reverse complement strand
ACTCCCCAAGGTTGACGAAAAACGTGGAGAAACGAAAAAGATTCCGATTGCATCAAACAGATGACTATCTGTAAGAGACACACGCAGCTCGTGTGGTGATCTTATTCTGAAAAGTAGATGAAGGGGGACAACGTGCCGGATGAGAAGGTAATTGAAGAGGGAGAGCAGGTCGTTATTCCCGAGAGCCTGCCCCTTCTGCCCGTAAGGGATATCGTGATATTCCCGTTTATGATTGTACCGCTCTTTGTTGGGAGAGAGAGGTCCATTAATGCAATTGATCTGGCGCTTACAAAGGACCGTCTCATCTTCCTCACTGCCCAAAAGGACATCACCAAGGACGAACCGGAGCCGGGCGATCTCTACACCTTCGGGACGGTAGGGATGATCATACGGATGCTTAAGCTGCCCGACGGGCGGGTAAAGATCCTCGTCCAGGGTCTGACAAGGGCGGAGGTAAAGGGTCTTGAACAGGAGCATCCTTCCTATGTTGCCGTTCTCGAAAAGGCACAGGAGGGGGCACTGCCGAAGATGACGGTAGAGGTTGAGGCCCTCATGCGGAATGCAAAGGAGCAGCTGGAAAAACTGACCTCGCTCGGCAAGGTTATCTCCCCTGAGATTATGATGATACTCGAACACCTCCAGGACCCGGGCAGGATAGCGGATCTGGTGGCATCAAATCTCGGGTTGAAGATAGACGATGCCCAGAGGGTTCTTGAAACATTGGAGCCCGTCAGGCGGCTGGAGCTGGTCAACGACTTCCTCCTGAAGGAACTTCAGGTCTCTCAGATGCAGGTCAAGATACAGTCCCAGGCAAAGGAGGAGATGGACAGGAGCCAGCGGGAGTACTACCTGAGAGAGCAGTTGCGCGCGATCAAGGCGGAACTGGGGGAGATGGAGGAAGGGGGAGAGGAGATAGAGGAGATCAGGAAAAAGATAAGGCAGTCCAAGATGCCCGCGGAGGCGGAGAAGGAGGCGCTCAAACAGCTCGATAGACTCGACATGATGCATCCTGATGCCGCCGAAGCAACACTCATCAGAACCTATCTCGACTGGATGGTGGAAGTGCCGTGGAGCAAGTCTACAAAGGATACCATCCAGATAAAGAAGGCGAAGGAGGTGCTCGCAGAGGACCATTACGACCTTGAGAAGGTTAAGGAGAGGATACTGGAGTATCTCGCCGTCAGGAAACTGCAGAAAAAGATAAAGGGCCCCATCCTCTGCTTCGTCGGGCCTCCCGGTGTCGGCAAGACATCTCTGGGCAAGTCCATAGCAAGGGCGATGGGAAGGAAGTTTGTCAGGATTTCCCTCGGCGGCATCAAGGATGAGGCTGAGATAAGGGGGCACAGGAGGACCTATGTGGGGGCGCTCCCGGGGCGTATCATCCAGGGGCTGAAACAGGTGGAGAGCAACAATCCGGTTTTCATGATGGATGAGATTGATAAGATCGGAATGGACTTCAGGGGTGATCCCTCTTCCGCGCTCCTTGAGGTCCTGGACCCGGAACAGAACGGAACCTTCAGTGATCACTACCTGAATCTCCCCTTTAATCTCTCAAAGGTGATGTTCATTACAACGGCAAACCTCATGGAGCCTATCCCAGCCCCCCTCAAGGACAGGATGGAGGTTATCGATATCCCCGGTTATACGGAGGAGGACAAGATTCAGATCGCAAAAAAGTATATAGTTCCCCGGCAGATGACCGAGCATGGCCTCAATGCAAAGTTTCTCACCATCACAGACGACACCATCAGGAAGGTCATCTCGGAATATACCAGGGAGGCCGGCCTGCGGAATCTGGAGAGGGAGATCGCCTCGCTCTGCAGGAAGGTGGCACGAAAGGTGGCGGAGGGGAAGAAGGAGATAACGGTCATTACCCCCCGCACTCTTCAGGAGTATCTCGGGATACCGAAATACCTCCCCGACCCGGAGCAGGAGATCGATGAGGCCGGAGTCGCCACCGGTCTGGCATGGACACCCGTTGGCGGGGAGATCCTCTATATCGAGGCGACGATCCTGCCCGGAAGGGGTCAGTTGATACTGACGGGGCACCTCGGTGATATCATGAAGGAGTCCGCACACGCCGCTCTGAGTTATATAAGGAGCAGGGCCCAGATACTCGGTCTCGCCGAGGAGTTCTATAAGAAGGTCGATATCCATGTTCATGTCCCGGCAGGCGCCATACCGAAGGACGGCCCGTCGGCGGGGGTGACAATTGCCACCGCAATGGTATCGGCACTCACCAAAAAATCGGTCAACAAGGATGTCGCCATGACGGGCGAAATTACCCTGCGGGGGAGGGTCTTCCCTATCGGCGGGGTAAAGGAAAAGTCCCTTGCCGCCCTCCGTGCCGGGATCACCGACATCATTATCCCGGAGCGGAACAAGAAGGACCTCGAAGACATACCGAAGGATATAAGGAAAAAGATCAACTTCATGCTGGTCAAGCACATGGATGAAGTCCTGGAGATAGCACTCAAGAAGAGGGTCAAGAGGAGTGTGAGGAAGGCTCCAGCCAAGAAGAAGACAGCAAAGAAGCGGTCTTATGCCGCCCCGTAAAGGGTTGATCAGTGTCCAACCGATTCATTGTGATACGTCCGACACCCTCTGAGCATTGAGAGCAGCGAGCCTGCTGTAATAACTTTCCCTGCCGGTTCTCCGGAAAAAAGTGATGAAGCTGAGTGAAATTGGTGAGAGAGGTCTGATACGGTTTCTTTCTCACGAATTTACGATAGATCATCCGAGGGTAGTGGAAGGGGTCGGCGACGATGCATCGGTGATATTGCAGGATGAGAAAAAGTGTCTGCTTGCAACGACGGATGTTCTCATTGAGGGAATACACTTTTCTCACTCCTACACCGAACCGTACCTGCTCGGGAAAAAGGCGGTGAGCACTTCGCTCAGCGATATTGCCGCCATGGGGGGGGCGCCGACATTCCTCCTCCTGTCCCTATCCCTGCCGCCGGAAACATCAATGGAGTATCTCCATGCCTTTTACAGAGGGGTGCGGAAGAGGATGGATGAGTTCGGGGTAGTGCTGATCGGTGGCAACACCTCTTCTTCGCATGAGGGGATGACCATTGGGGTGGTGGTTCTCGGAGAGGTCCCGCGGGATGAAGTTGTCTGTCGGAAGGGTGCGTCTCCCGGCGACCTGCTCTATGTTACCGGACAGGTGGGAGACGCGGCGCTGGGTCTCGAACTGCTGAAGACAGCCGCCATGGAAAGTGAAAAGATAGCTCAGAACCGTGCCGTCATGCGCCACCTTGACCCAACCCCTCGATCGAGGGTCGGCCGACTGATCGCCGAGAGACGTCTCGCAACCGCCATGATCGATATTAGCGACGGCCTCCTTCGTGACCTGCACCATCTCACCGAGGCAAGCGGGTGTGGTGCAACCCTATCGTTACCGAGGCTTCCCCTCTCTTCACAGGTCAGGGACCGCATCACATCGAATCCCGATGACATACGCCTTCCCCTTGCCGGGGGAGAGGATTATGAACTGCTTTTTTCGGCGTCACCTAAAAAGACCCGATCGATTCAATCCCTTGCAGGAGAGGCAGAGCTTCCGATAACGTCTATAGGCAGTATCGTGCCGAAGGAGAAGGGTGTGGTCGTCGTTGATAAGGATGGTGAGCTAGTGCCGATCAGGGATAAAGGGTATGACCACTTTGTTGACCTTTGACTTGACAGGAGATTGAATTTATACTGTAATCCCATTTGACAGCTTGCAGGAAAGGGGATATGAGGCATGAAGGTACCGTTAGGACACAAATTTATCCTCGGTTTTATACTCGTCGTTGCCACAGCGGCGTTTGTTCCTCATCTGGTCGGCAGACTCGAGATACCGGAGTGGTTAAGGGAGCCGGTCTCCTTTTTGTCCGCAATCGTCATAGGGCTCGTTCTCGGCTCCGTTCTGTCGAGGAACCTCACAAGAAACTTTCAAAAACTTACCAGAACGGCAAGTGAAATAAGCGCCGGCAACCTGACGGCAGAGAGCTACCCCACTTCAAGCAAAAAGGTGTTGGAAGACGAGACGGCGGATATGGAGGATGCCCTGTGTCAGATGCATAGGAGTCTGAAGGAGCTTGTGGGGCACATTAAGGAGAGTTCATTGAAGCTCGCAGAGACGGCAAATACCCTGAATATTCTTGTCAGTGAGGGGCGAACTTCTGCCGAGGCGGTGAGCAGGGGCACGTCAAAGATATTTGATGGGGCCCTCGATCAGGCCAATAATATCGATAGCTCTTCCATTACCATTAAGGAGGTTGAGAACCTTGCCGACGAGATGGCGGAGAAGGTGTCGGATACCGCAACCGCTTCGGCAAAGGTAAACTCAATGGTCAAGCGTGGAGCACATACCGCCACCTCTGCGATAGGGAAGATGGAAAAGATCTTCAAGGAGATAGAATCCACTACTAATCTCATCACCATGCTTGAAGAGAAGATTAATAATATCCCCCGTGTCATGGATGTCATTACCCACATATCGAGGCAGACTGACATACTCGCTCTTAATGCCACCATTGAGGCCTCCAAGGCCGGAGAGCACGGGCGGGGGTTTGCCATGGTGGCTGAAGAGGTGAGGAGGTTCGCCGACAACACCAAAAAAAGTGTTGAGGATGTGACCCATATCGTAAAGGATGTCAGAGGTGAAATGGACCGTGTTGTCTCGTCGGTGAGAGAGGGGGGCTCATTTATTAAAGAGGGAAGGGAGGATATACGGAAGGTAAGAGATATCCTGGGATACATCACCACCTATACCTCGGAGGTTGCCGACAAGGCAAACAATATTACCATCTTTACGCAGAGGCAGAAGGAGAGGGTACAGGGGACGGTACTGCTTTTTGAAAAGGTGGCTCAGATCGCCAAGGAAACCGTCTCAACCACGGAAGAGGTGGATGAGGCGGTTGAGCGGAACAACACATCCATGGAGAGTGCCCTTTACGCCTCTCAGAAGCTCTCGAAGCTCTCTCTGGAGTTGAAGGATGTCGTCTCACGATTCAAGGTGGATGATGGGACGGGTGGGGCGCCTTCACAGGAAGACAACACAGAGGCAGTCGTGACATGACATCAAGTGATAAGATCGTTTTTGGCTTCAGGAACGAAGGGTTGGCCATCGATGTAGAGGTTGTTGATAGTATTGTAGAGGTAGATCGCTTCTTTCTCATTCCCCACTCACCCCCCTTCCTGAGGGGTATAATTACCTTACATAGTGAAGTGGTAACCATCCTGGACCTTCCCCTCCTCTTCCAGAAGGATAGGGGAGAGCTCAAGCCCCCCTACCGCCTTGTGGTGACGCGGATGAACAACGCCCTCCTCGGTTTCCATATCGGTAATGCACCGATCTCCTTTTTATGGAAGGAAAACATCGACGCGGGGCAGTGCAGACAGGAGGGGGGGAGATATACCGATGGAGTCATTGAGTCGAGAGAGATGAAAATAAAGGTTATCAGTGTGGCTTCTCTATTGGATCTGGTTGAGAATGGCATTGCCGGGGGGTCCCTGGTCCCTGCCGAGGGGCAGTGAAAGAGAACAACACAACGTGCAAGAGAGTGGAGTATAATATCTTGAGCTGTCTAGCCTTAATGTATCCCACAGACTGTAGGTAATCACTATGGATGCCTCCAAGTACAAAGCCCTCTTCCTGCAAGAGGCGGGTGAGCATATCTCTTCGATAGAGGAGGGGCTCCTTTCGCTTGAGAGCAGGAAGGGGGATCTCCAGACAATTGATGACATCTTCAGGGGTTTTCACTCGATCAAGGGGATGTCCGCGTCCATGGGATATGACGCTTTAGTAAAGGTGTCCCACGCCATGGAGGATCTCTTGAGCAAGTACAGGAAGAAGAAGATGTTGCCTGCCGTGAATGCCGTCGAAATCCTCCTGGAAGGGCTCGATTGCCTCAAGAATATGGTGCGGATGGTGTCCGATGAGAAGGAGATCGCCTTCGATGTAGAGGAGTTCATCGCTACGGTGAAGGAGAGACATGCCGAGGCTTCCGGAAAGGGTAAGGGGGAAATACGACAACCGGAAGAGGAAAAGAGGCCTCAAAAACTCGAGCTGCCGAAGACCATAAAGGTTGATGGAAGCCTCTTCGATGGCCTACTGGTTGTGACGGGTGAGTTGCTTGCCATAAGGTCAGGTCTTCGGGAGTATGCGCACGACTGTCCTGATATGGAACTGAGGGAGAATGTTCACCGGCTCGGGAAGAGCCTTGAACGGCTCTACACCATGATTCTGGCGGCACGGATGGTTCCCGTTGAGGACCTGACCCGCAACCTCCCGAGAATGGTACGGGATCTAAGCAGGGAGGGTCATAAAGAGGTGGAGTTGAATAAAAGCGGTACGGAGATCAAGCTTGACAAGCTGGTGCTTGAGAAGATGGGTGACCCCCTCATTCACCTCATAAGGAATGCCATCGATCACGGCATAGAGTCTCAGGATGAGCGCCGGAAGAGGGAAAAACCGCTCAAGGGTCGTCTATCGATAGGTGTCAGGAGAGCGCCGAACAGTGTTGTCATGGAGATCAGGGATGACGGCAGGGGCATTGATGTTGCCGGTGTTCGTGAAAAGGCATCGAAAATGGGTATCCCACGCGACAGGATCGAAAAGATGAGCGAGAAAGAGATCATGCTTATGACCTGTCTCCCCGGCATGAGCCTTGCGAAGGAGGTGACCGATATCTCGGGGAGGGGTGTCGGGATGGATATAGTAAAGGAGGGGATTGAATCCGTCGGCGGCTCACTGGAGATTGACTCTGAATTTGGAAAAGGCACTACCATGCGGGTTTACCTCCCCCTCTCCGTTTCAATCATCAAGGTCCTCACGGTTCATTCCGGTGAAGAGATGTTTGCCCTTCCCCTTGCTCATATTATCCACATTGTTGAGATGGAGAGCGCTCTCCTTCATACGACGGAGCAGCCCACGGTCGAATATAACGACGATGCTGTTCCCGTAAGGTCTTTAGGAAACCTTCTTGGCATGGGTTCTCGCAACGGCGGAGGGTTGAAAAGGGTAGTGCTCGTCGATATCAAGAAGAGCCTATTTGGTCTGGAGGTCGATGGTACGGGAGAGGAG
>JBHHXU010000077.1:0-7113 GCA_046757185.1 Thermodesulfobacteriota bacterium | reverse complement strand
TTAGAAGAAGAAACTACTTCATTAAGAAGGGGCTCCAGTCGCGGTTTATTGTTACCTTTGCACTCATTGTGGTGGCGGCGTTCCTCCTCAACTGGTATCTCGTTTATTATCTGGTTGACAAAGAGCTTGCTGTAGAGTTATATAAAAGTCATATAAAAGTAAGGACAACCGGTGAAATCATTAAACCTGTCCTGATAAAGCTGAATCTTATTATTCTACCGGTTGTCGTGGTGGCTGCATCGGTGTCGGTAATGCTCCTCACGAGGGCAATCGAGTTGCCCATTGCAGGTTTTAAGGAAGCCGTGAAGGATTTTGAAGAGGGGAATTTCAGCAGACGTTTTACAGGTGATGTTCCGGGTGAGCTGGCAGCCGGCTTTAACAGCCTGGCGGAAACCTATGAACAGACCTTTATCACCATGGGCAACGATATTGAAGAACTCGAAAGGGCTGTTGCGAGGCTTGAAGAGAAGGCGGATATGGCAAAACCTCCCGTTGGTGAACTCAGTGGCATTGCGATGTCAATTAACGAGATAAGAGGAAGAATAAGAGAGGAGGCGTCACGATTCAAGGTATGATTATGGGAAAGAGTTATCTACCATTCCGAAAAAGAGGCAATAGATGCCGAAGGGGACATAATGAGAAGCTCATCTCTCTAACTATTATCCTTCTATCTATTGCCTGTGTTCACCTGTCGGCCCTGCCCCTCATGGCCGCCGATTGGCCCATGTTCATGAAAGACCCGTTGCATACCTCCTCTTCCGATGAATCGATCACGGTTCCCCTCAAACTCAAGTGGAGCTTCAAGACGGGGGCCGCTATCTACTCTTCACCGGTCGTTTCCGGCGCGACACTCTTTATCGCGTCGTACGACCACCACCTCTACGCGCTCGATTCCAGAAGCGGAGAGGTTAAATGGAAATTCAGGACGGGGGCGGAGATTCATTCAACCCCTGCGGTCTCTGACGGTGTCGTCTATTTCGGCTCGAAGGACGGCTTTGTCTATGCCCTCGACAGAGATACCGGCAAACTCCTCTGGAAGTATGAAACGGAGGGAAAGGTCATGGCTTCCCCTGTCGTGGCTGATGGGAAGGTCTTTATCCCGTCGAACGATACCTATATCTATGTCCTTAACAAAAGTGACGGCGCCAAGGTCTGGAGGATGCGCCTCATTGATTACAAGTACAGCGGCATCTACTCTTCGCCAATATACCGGAAGGGAACGGTAGTCGCAATCAGCAAAACCGGCATTATCTATGCGAAGGATGGTGAGAACGGCGCGAAGGTGTGGCTCCAGAACACACCCTCCGCAATCTATGCATCGCCGACCGTTAAGGATGGAAAGATCTACGTCACCTCCTTTGATCGCTCGATATACGCACTGGATGTAGAGACGGGGAGGAGGGTGTGGACTATTGATGTGGGGGAGTGGGGATATGCTTCTCCGGTCGTGGTGGATAATCTCGTCTATGCCGGATTCAAGGACGGCAAGATAAGGGCTTTTTCTGCGGAAGACGGCGAAATCAAGCGGGAGATTACCCTCCCCGATGGGGTCAACTCAACAATGGCGGTTGCACGTAACGGCGTCGCCTTTGTCGGGTGTGAGGACGGCACCCTTTATGCCCTCAGTCTCAGGAGGGGAGGGAAGGTGCTCTGGAAGTTCACGACAGGCGGCGGCATCCATTCATCACCGGCGATTGCCGACGGCGCGGTCTACGTCGGTTCCAAGGATGGGGCACTTTACTCCTTTGTCTCCGAGTAGGATGCATAAGAAAGGTCTAAGAGGTAACCGTTTATGACGAGAATCCGTGCGTTCTTTTATATCGTTGTTCTCATTGTCCTGACCTGCGGTCTGGCAGGCGCTGAGGAGGGGGGATTGAAGGAGAGGGTATTCCCCGGTTATAATCCCCACGACCAGATAGATGACGAGGGGGACATCCATTGGGAGAAGTGCCTCATCTGCCACCGGGATGTTCCCGACCCGAAGAAGGCCAAGTCGATGGCGGACGTCAGGATACGGTATGAAGAGGATATGAAGATGCTCTGCTACCGGTGCCATCCGGAGGCAATGCACCCGGGAGGGGGGTGGATAGGGCTGACCTACGGAAGGGAGGCGGGCGCCCCGTATCACTGGACGGTTCCTCCGAAAAGTATTGCGAAGAACATCGAACTTTCGGAGAAAGAGTATAAAATCTATCTGCCGCGTGAACCGAAGACGGGGAAGATTTTCTGCGCGACCTGTCACAACCCGCACGAGAGGGGACTCCTCATCGGGAGGGCGGATTGGGGCGCCGACCACCTGAAGAGGCTCCGTTCCGAGGGCAATCCCGTATGCCAGTATTGCCACAGGAAGTAGTGGATTTTCTGAGGTGCGTTGATATGTTACAGAAGGTGAATATGCCATGCCCGATACGGAAACGGGAGAGGGGGCTCAGTCGGTTAACGCGGCCGTTGATGCTGTTTCTCCTTCTCCTTTCCTTTTCCGCTCTGATGCAGGGCTGCTCGGGATCAGCCCAGAAAGAGGAGCAGATTGCCTTTGAGGCGCCCCTCATCTGGCCGTCCCCTCCGTCGTCTGCAAGAATCGGTTTCGAAATGACCCTGGAGAAGTCCGATGATATAGGGGCGCGCAAGGGGTTGTTTAAACGGATATCACGTCTTTTTCTCGGCGAGTCGCTTGAGAGGATTATTAAGCCGTACGGTATTGCGGTTGACAGCAGTGGGAGGGTTATCGTCGCCGACACGGCATTGAAGGCGGTACATATCTTTGACCTTAAAAAGAAGAAGTATCGCTCCCTTGACAGGGCAAGAAGGGAGAGGTTCCGATCCCCCATCGGCGTCGCCGTAGACGGTGACGATAATATCTATGTTGCCGATTCTGAACTGGATAAGGTTTTTGTCCTTAACAGGAAAGGCCGGTTTCTTTTTTCTATAGAAGAGAGGCTTGACAGGCCCGCCGGCATCGCTATTGATAAAGATGAGAGGCGTCTCTATGTGGTGAATACGTGGGGACACAATGTGACGGTCTACGATATCGTGAAAGGGGACTTCCTCTTCTCCATCGGAGAGAGGGGAAAGGATGAAGGAGAGTTCAACTATCCGACGAATATCTTTATAGACAGGAGGGGTGATCTTTATGTCGCCGATTCGCTGAACTACCGTGTGCAGATATTCGGGAAGGACGGAAAGTTCCTTACCATGTTCGGGAAGCAGGGGGACAGCTCCGGCGATTTTGCAAGGCCGAGGGGAGTAGCCGTCGACAGGGGGGGGAACATCTATGTGGTTGAAGCCCTCTTCGATACGGTTCAGGTATTTAACCGAAAGGGGGAGTACCTCCTCAACTTCGGCTCTTCCGGTCAGGGGAAGGGAAGATTCTGGCTTCCTTCGGGTCTCTTCATAGACGATAATGACCGGATTTACATTGCCGATTCCTATAACCGGAGGGTTCAGCTCTTCAGATATATAGGGGAAGATATGGCGGAGGTCAGGAATGAAAACTAAGAACAGACTATTGATATCCGTTGTCTTTGTTATGCTCTTTTTCTCTGCCCTACTGACGGTCACCGTCCAGGGGAGTGTTGTGAATACAAAACACAACCTCTCCATGTATGGGCCGGGGAGCGTTAAGGCACTGTCAACAACACAGATCTGTATCTTCTGCCATACGCCGCACAACGCACTGCCGAGCAGTCCGCTCTGGAACAGGGCGGACCCCGGTTCCACCTATGATATTTACGGCAGTCCGACCGTTGTCGCGACCATGGGTCAACCAACGGGTTCATCGAGACTCTGTCTCTCATGCCATGACGGGACCATCGCCATCGGGAGTCTCCTCACCATGCCCGGCAAGGGTTCGTCACCGGGCACTCTCGGTATGGCGGGGGTGACGGCCGAGGGCAAACTGGATCCGGCGTCTACCGCATATATCGGGACCGACCTTCGGGACGACCACCCCATATCGTTCCAATACTCCCTCTCGTACCCTTCAAACCCGGAGATTAAGGACCCTGCAACACTTCCCGTGGAGCTGAAGCTTGACAAGAACGGCGAGCTCCAGTGTACGAGCTGTCATAACCCTCACACGGAGACCAATCCGGTTTTTCTCACCATGCCCTATGGTGTGGGATCTCCCATGTGTACCGCCTGTCACGATAAGCTCTACTGGGATACAATGCCGTCCGTTCACCGGAATGCAGTTGCTAGCTGGAACGGTTCAGGGCAGAACCCCTGGCACGTAGATCTGGGTACCACCGGTTATACCGACGATAATAATCAGATACACGGCTGCCTGGCCTGCCACCGTTCACACGGGGGGCAGGCGGGCGCCTCGCTCCAGAAAGGGGAAAACCCCATTGACCCGCTGGAGGTCGGTGAGGAGTGGAACTGCCTCTCCTGCCACAACGGGAATGTCGCCTCCAAGGACATTGATACCATCCTGGGCGGCTTGTCCAGTCATCCCGTGAAGGACACGTACGGTGTTCACATCCCGGCGAGGCCTGCGACGGTGAGTCCCGTGAGGGAGGACCAGACGAACCTTGGTTTAAGCGCGCGCCATTCTGAGTGCAGTGATTGTCACAACCCCCATGCGGCCAAGTCGGGACTCCATGTGGGTGGCACCAATGTAATCGGGAATACTCTCCTGGGGAGCTGGGGGGTCAAGCCGACGATCTGGGGTCTTGTGGGCGCCCCTGTTACGACTTATGAGATTGTCGATTTTACCGATACAGGCCCCGATAAGTATGAGTCATACCTCTGTCTCAAGTGTCACTCATATTACGCCTACGGCGCCACCCCGCCTTATGTCCCATCGGGGAACGCAGATGGTTCTCTGGTGCTTCAGTCTGATCCTACGGTTGATTTCAACCCGTTAAACCACAGCTTCCATCCCGTATTCAACCTGGGGAAAAACCAGCCGCCTCCCACCGCAAATACAAACTGGCCTGCCAACGGACTGGGGCTCACCAATACGTTCATGCGGGCAATCGATCCGGTGAATTATCCCGTGACACACACCAGCAAGATAACCTGTACCGATTGTCACGGTCCGAGCAGTGCAGGAGATCCCAAAGGGCCTCACGGCTCCGACAATAAATGGATACTGAGGAGCAATGAAACCGGCGTCGGAACGCTTCAAAACTTCTGTTATAACTGCCATCGGAGAGATGTCTATGGCGACCAGGGTTTTACCTCGCCGCCTTTTGCCAACTACTCGCGGGTGCCTCACCCTCCCAATGGAGCGACATCGCCCTTCTATGCGGTCGGTCCCGGAGTGGGTAACGACTCGAACAAGTGGGGCATCCTCTGTCTCTCCTGCCACGGGGGTGACACGACAGGGGGCACACACGGCACTAATGCCGGGGCGGGGAGCGGCACCGACAATCTTGGTGAGCGGATGCTGAACGGGGCCTGTATAATAGGCACTACCAGGGCGACAACGACAACACTGCCGCTATTCTGGTCAAAGGGTCTGGCAGATACGGTATGCAACGATACATCGGGCTGGGTAAGCAACCCGGGTGCGAATTACGCCACCTACGACTATTAACTGCATCGATGCCGCACTGTCTAAAAGGGTATTCTCCTGGAGGTAAAGGTGAGAGGTAACGGCCTTTTGCTGTACGGGTTCATTATTGTGTTGTTCCTCGTCGGTAGCGGAATCGGACGTGCCGAGGAGGTGGTTAACCCTCACAATTTCAGGGATAAGAAACTGTGTACCCAATGTCATGCCGGTGTTCCGAAGCTCAAACATGATCCGGTTTCCACGTGCACCAAGTGTCATATGGCCAATATCTCGAATCACCCTGTGGCACGGCATCCTATTGGTGTTGCGCCCGCTAAGGCTTCATTATACCGGGAGTTGCCGCTCTCCAGAGAGGGCACGATGGTCTGTTATACCTGCCATGAACACCATGGGGATCGCACATTCTATCGTATGCTGAGGGTGGAGTATCATATATTGTGTATCGCCTGTCACAAGGGACATTAGCCTTCATGACAGGTCGCAGGCAAAATAATACGAAAGGGTCGCAAGGGAGTTTACAGAGTATGTCAAAGAGAAGCAATGATCCCGTGGGGATTACTTTGAGGAGCGGCGTCAGCTACGTGCTGCTGGCTTTTGTCGTCATTATTTCCGGTGTCTTGGCGCAAGGCGCCTGTGCCCAGCCGGAAAGGGAGCTCAGGTCTGACTATAAGGGAATCAAGTCGCCAGGAGTTTATGGGAGTATCGTCCTGGACCGTTATACAGGCGAGGGTAAAGCGTTGTCTTTCCCCACTGGTTGCACAGGACGAAATATACCTGCAAGGTGTGTCACAACGATATTAACTTTCCCATGAAGGCGGGAGCTACCGATATAAAGATGGCGGATATCTTCGCAGGAAAGTACTGCGGCCAGTGCCACAACGGTACGGCTGCCTTCGCTCCCACAACGTGTGACCGGTGTCATTCTCTCGGCGTTGAGGTGCCGGAAAACAGGAAGATAGAAGAAGTGCTCGGTAATCTGTCTAAGGATGATTTCGGCAACCGGGTGAACTGGGTCGAAGCTCTTCGAGAGGGGAAGATAGAGCCGAAGGCATCCCTCGACGGTTCTGAGACGATGTGGGTATTCGATAAGGATATTGAGTTGCCGGTAACCAAATTTTTTCCACACCCCCCTGACGTTCTCTATCCCCATAAGGCTCACACCGAATGGCTCCATTGCGGGAGCTGTCATCCAAAGGTCTTTAACATGAAGGCAGGCTCGAATCCTGAGATGAGCATGAGGAAGATCTTTGGCGGGAAGTATTGCGGTGTGTGCCACGGGAAGGTGGCATTCCCCTTCGAGAACTGTTTTAAGTGTCACTCTAAGGTGCCTGAGTCGGTGCCTGAGCCTCCAAAAAAATTAAAAAAACCACTCCCACTCCAGTCTCCCAAAGGGGCCTCTCAATGATAACAAGAGACTTCCCCCCCCCACTATGCCTCGCAATCTTTAGTCATAAACCCCTTGATAATCAGATAGCCTGACCTTAAGTAGTTCAGCGAACATCTGGGACGAATGTATTATAGGATTTACCTTTGACTCAGGCCTGTTGAGCCATCTGACAGGCACCTCTTTTATTTTATAACCGTGTTTTCTGGCGATA
>JBHHXU010000076.1:0-7117 GCA_046757185.1 Thermodesulfobacteriota bacterium | reverse complement strand
CCATGATGACAACGGCGGCCGCGCCGATGAGACCCATGGGCGCCTCGACGAGGCCGGTGAGGGTGGCGTAGAGGAGAGCCCGTGGCTTCGAATACCCCTCTCGTGTGAGGGGGAGGGCCACGGCAAGCCCCTCAGGCATATTCTGAAGCCCTATCGCAAGGGCGAGTACTATTCCGGCCGTGAAATTGCCGCTGCCGAATCCGACCCCGACGGAGAGGCCCTCCGGGAAGTTGTGTATGGTGATGGCAAAGGCGAAGAGCCAGACCTTTCTAAGAGAGCTCTTCGGTCCCTCCGCGCCGATCCCCGGCTTCGGGTGAAACTGGGGCAGAAGCTTGTCGGCAAGCTCTATGAAAATGACTCCGAGAAGAAAGCCTATCACCGTTCTCCATATGCCGCCGATCTCGATGGCGGGAACGATGAGGGAGAACATGGTGGCCGAGAGCATCACCCCCGCCGCAAAGCCGAGGAGGGCATCCATAAGCCGTTCCGATACGCGCTTAAGAAAGAGGACGGGGAGGGCGCCCACCCCCGTGGCGAGGCCGGCGATTGTGGCTGCGACCGTCCCCAGGAGAACGGGATTCATGGTGGAGAAGCTATACATTGGTGAGACGTTCAATACAACGATGCACGATAGCGATCATCCTCTTTAACTCGAACTCCTTTATGCTCAGGGGAGGCGTGAGGATGATGACGTCCCCGATCGGCCTGATAATGAGGCCGTCCTGTCTCGCCGCCATGCAGACCCTGTGCCCCATCCGCTCCTCCGGGGGGTACGGTCTCTTTTTCTTTCTGTGTTTGACAAGCTCAATGCCCGCAATGAGACCTATCTGACGGACATCGCCCACATGTTGCAGTTCACCTATATTCTTAATCAGAGTTGAAAAGAGGCGGATCTTCGGGGCGATCTTCCTCAGAGTCTTCTCCTTCCTGAATATGTCGAGGCTTGCGACGGCCGCGGCACAGCCGAGCTGGTTGCCCGTATAGGTATGGCCGTGAAAGAAGGCCCTGAAATCGTCGTACCTTCCGAGGAAGGCCCGGTATACCTTTTCGGTGGTCAGCGTGGCTGCGAGGGGGAGGTAACCGCCGGTGATCCCCTTGGCGAGACAGAGAATATCGGGTCGTACCCCCTCGTGCTCGCAGGCGAACATCTTCCCCGTCCGTCCGAAACCTGTCGCCACCTCATCGGCGATGAGGAGTATCTTGTACCTCCTGCATATCCGTTCCACCTTCTTGAGAAAGCCGGGGGGGGCGACAATCATACCCGCCGCACCCTGCACCATGGGCTCGATAATGCAGGCGGCGATCTCACGGTAGTGCCTCCTGACGATCTCTTCGAACTCCCGTATGCAGGCGATGCCGCAGTCGGGGTAGCTCTTCTTTACGGGACACCGGTAGCAGTAAGGGTAGGGCGCCCTGAAGGTGTTGAAGAGGAGGCGGCGGTACTTCTTCACGAAGATGTCTATCTCACCGACACTCATGGCGCCGAAGGTGTCGCCGTGATAGGCGCCGGTGAAGGCAACGAATTTCGTGCGCTTCCGTGCGTGGGGGGTTGGCGTCTGTTGCCAGTACTGGAAGGCCATCTTGAGGGCCACCTCGACGGCCGTTGAACCGTTGTCCGAGTAAAAGACACGGGAGAGGCCATCGGGGACTATCTTTATGAGACGCTCCGCAAGTTCTATGGAAGGAGTATTCCCAAGACCGAGAAGGGTAGAGTGGGCGACCCTATCAATCTGGTTCTTGACGGCGCGGTCAATGTCACTCTTCCTATGGCCGTGGAGGTTGACCCAGAGGGAGGAGCCGCCGTCGAGATACTTTTTCCCGTGGATATCAAAGAGGTAGTTCCCCTCTCCCCGTGCGATGACAAGGGGCGTTTCCTTCTCCCACTCCGCCATCTGTGTGAAGGGGTGCCAGATGAGCTTCTGGTCGAGATGTTCAAGTCTGTGAACCTTCTTCCGTGCCATCGCACGGAATTCTAGCATCTTTTCAAAAAAAGGGGAAGGTCATTGCAGGGAAAGGTGGGGAAGAGGGAAGCCGTGAAAGACAAAAAAAGAGCCCCATCACATGATGAGGGGCTCTTTACGGTATCCGTGTAGATGAGTCGCTCAGACTCGGAACGCATGAAGCTGCAACAAAAAGGCTACATCTCCTTACTCTTTTCGATATCGAGCATCTTCTGGTAGACGCCGTCCATGTCATCCGATGAGAGGTGCATGCGGGCCATGTTGTAGAGTATGTTGTCCTCCTTGTAGATGTGGTCGGGGAGAACCGATATGATGTAGGAACCGGCCTCCAGCGCCTTGTTGTAGTCTCCAGCATCGAGGGATTCCCTGTAGTCCTGTATCCTTCTGACGAGTTCGATATGCTCCTGTATCATCACTCCAATGGGGCCCTCCTCTCTCGGCATGAAGGTCTCCATTGCGGGGAAGAGTGCCTTCTCCTCCTTGCTGAGTGAGTGGATATCAAACTCCTTGTCAAGCTTTGTGATCAGCTCCTTCAGTCGTGGTACGGTTTCGGTCGGGGAATCCTTAAGCTCCTTCTGGAGACGGCCGATGTTGTCGACAATCTCCAGTACGTCTCTATGTTCCTGCATCAGTATCTCGATGGGGTCTGTCATTTTTCATCCTCCTGTAGGTCTTTAATATAATAAGTATAACACACTTATGCCGGCAAACCATGACATTTGTCATTTTTTTCGTGCCGTGCAGAAGAGGACATTATAGGTGGCATAGATATGTTCCTCCGCTGTGGCGCCGACCTCTACCTTCGTGGTGGTGTGACTCTCCTCCTGCCGGGTGTGAATAACGGCGGAAAATCTCTCTCTGTATAGCCGGGCCATCTCCCTCAAGAGGGACCCCCTGCCGAGGCTTCTGTCACCCTCCGGTGAGGGATTGGCGGCGCCTATTCTCCTGACACACTTGAGGAGGGAGAAGAGGTCTTCGTAGAATCTCCTCTTTGGGGGGAAGGTAATGGCGGTGTGATGAAAGCCCGCTGACTCCAGTGCGTTGTTTACCTGTAATGACGATGGGAAGTCCATCAACGGCGGCAGCCCATTCCTTTTTGCGGCTCTGGAGGCGTCCATGTACGATGACTTGAGCTCTTTAAATGTCCCTTCCCCCAGGAGCGTGAAGGCAAAGACGCCTCCGGGGGTGAGTACCCTGTATGCCTCTGAAAAGGCGTCGGAAAGTTCGGGGAACCACTGGTAGGTCAGGTTAGACGCAACCAGGTTAAAGCGTGATGCCTTGAAGGGGAGAGCGGCCCCGTCTGACGTCACCAGCATTGATGTATCCCCTTCCACCCTGCTGGAGGTGACTATTACCATGGGATGTGCAATGTCGCACCCGGCGACGGCAGCTCCGGGAAAGCGTTTTTTAAGCCCAATGGTGAGAAAGCCGGTGCCGCACCCGATGTCGAGGATCGTATCGAACGTCGAGGGGTCGTTCCCCAGGGAGGTGATCCCCTCGAGGAGCTCCTCTGCCACGACCCTTTGAAGTCCGGCGCCGCCGTCGTACTCCTGTGCGGCCTGGGAGAATGCCTGCTTAACCTTCGCCGACCGTGTCTGTCTTTCTCTTTCCTTCATAATCTTTCGAGAAAGCGCTGTACGATTGTATTGAACCGCTCCGCCTCCGTGAGGAAGGGGATGTGGCCCGTCTTACGGAAGCGCTCGAATTGTGCCTGAGCGATCTGCTCCGCGAGGTACGCTCCGGCGCCCGGTGGGACCACACGGTCGTCATCACCGTGGACTATGAGGGTGGGGAGGGTCATCGCCTTAACCTCATTCCTGAGGTCGGCGGCAATGAGTGCATCGAGCGATTGGAGAAGAGAGTCTCTGTGAAGATGCTCAGAGCGTTCATGGAAGTAATGAATAAAGGTCTCCGCCTCGCTCGTCTCCAATTCATCCTCAGTGAAGTTCAGGGAGTAAAAGCCGTTTAGTGTGGGGAAAAAGTCTCTCTTCAACTCTATTGACATCCTCCGCGTTACCCCCCTTGACTGCCCCCACGGGAAGTCGTTTCTCTTCACGAAACACGGTGTCGCGCCGATAAGGACCATCCCCCTGAAGTATTCCGGCTTCATGAGGGCGGCCCTCAGGATTACCTGTGCCCCGAGGGACCAGCCGATCGCTACAAGATCCTCCTCAGGAGCACACTCCTCGATGGAGCGGAGGAGGGAATCAACGGCAGGAGCAAGGGTGGGTGCCGCCCAGGTGGCGCCATTGCCGTGGCCGGGGAGGGTGAGAGGGAGGCACCGGTACTCCCCGGAGAATGCACTCATCTGCCTCCGCCATACAGAGGCGTCGGTCGCCCATCCGTGGAGAAAAACCAGTTTTTTCACGATATGACTCTGTTCCACATACTATCTCATTTACCAAAGTTAGTTTTCTGGTTTTTTCATTGAAAACAATTTGTCCCAAAATATGTATTAAGCAACCGTAGAGATCACAGAGTTTGTTTTTTTGGGACACGGATGAACACGGATTATCAGGATGTAAAGAAAATCTGTGTGTATCCGTGAAAATCCGTGTCCTCTGTGGTTAGAGCATTATTGAACTTTTTATTATAACAGATAATTGGTGCATAAAACCACGGGAGAGGGGATAAGAGCGCGGATGTATCATGTTTGATCCTTTGATGGATGCAGGTCTGGGAGTTATAAACCGGGGCAGGGGTGTGAGGGGGCACTTTTGCATCGAATCACCCTTTTACCCCCTTGGATGGTGTCTCCCGTGGAGTTCTTTGAGCCGCTCGGTCTCGAGGTGGGTATATATCTGTGTCGTCGATATATCCGCATGACCGAGGAGGGCCTGTACGAAGCGGAGGTCCGCCCCTCTCTCAAGGATGTGGGTGGCAAAGGAGTGGCGGAGGGTATGGGGCTTGATCTTCCCCCTGTCGATACCACACAACGCCGCATATCGTTTGATGAGGGCCCAGAAGTTTTGACGAGTCATTCCTCCTCCCCGTGCGGTGACGAAGAGGTCGTCACTCTCCCTCTTTTTGAGGATAGAGGGACGTGCTGTATCGATGTACCTCTTGAGCGAGAGGATGGCGTTTTCTCCGAGCGGCACAATCCTCTCCTTGGCGCCCTTGCCGAAGGCGGTTATGTATCCCACCTGAAGGTTGAGGTCGTTGAGTTTGAGTGAGACCAGCTCGGTTACCCTGAGTCCGGTGGCATAGAGGGTCTCCAGCATGGCACTGTCCCTCAACCCGATTGCCGTTGAGCTGTCCGGCGCATCCAGAAGTCTCTCGACCTCGTCGATGGAGAGGACCTGGGGGAGTTTCTTCAGGAACTTGGGCATTTCGAGGAGCGAGGCGGGCGACTTCACGATTACCTTCTCCTGCTTGAGGAACCGATAGAAGCGTCTGACGGCGACGAGAGCCCTCGAGTAGGAGCGGGGGGAGAGGCCGCTCCCCTTAAGAGAGGTGAGGAACGAGACGATTGAGGAGGGGGATGCCTTCAGAAGAGGTATGTCGTGACGGTTGATAAAGTCGATATACCTCTTGAGGTCCCTCCCGTATGCGTCGAGGGTGTTCTGGGAGAGACCGTGCTCCACGGCAAGGGAGTTGAGAAAAAGGGGCAGGTATCTATGTGCCTCGCCTGTCATGCAGTGACCTCCTCAGGGAGACCTTCAGCGAGCGCCTCAAAGAGGCGCTCCTTTATCTCCCGCAATGTCTCTTCCTTCACGACCTTCCTGTTTGAGTTGTCCCACACGTAGAATATGTCGGTTGCCGCACCCCCCTTCGTTGAAATTTTAGCGATAGAGATGAAGAGGCCGAGATTGGAGAGGATCCTCGCAATCTGGTAGAGGAGCCCGATCCTGTCCTCCGTATGAATATCGATGACGGTGAAGGTATCGGATACCACATTGTCGATTGCTACAGAGGTGCGTATGCGGGGTTTTGCCGTTTGCTCCAATATGGAAGGGGCACGCTTTGCGACGAGACTCTCGATGGAGATCCGGTCGGTCAGAATCTTCTCCATATCCTGTTCTACGGACAGCCACTTCGACTCGCTGGTAATCATCCTGCCCATTGTGCTGTTTACCTGAAGGACATCGAGTATGGCCCCGTTCTTCAGGGAGTATATCTGGGCGCCGAGGATATTGATACTGTGTGCCGCCATAATCCCGGCAATCCTTGAGAAGAGTCCGGGTATATCCTCTGCGCAGAGGGTTATCTCTGTATAGTTCCTTTCGGGATTCTGCTTTACCCGCATGACTAACGATTTCCCCCGCAGTTCGCTGATAATGGTAAAGTGTTCGGCAATGACGTCCGGCTCATTGGTAAGGAAGTAGTGGGTGGGGAAGAACTTAAAAAAGTCGTGGGTGACCCCTCTCTTTACAACATCCTGCAGTCTTCGTTTGACCTCCTCCTCTATTGACGGGAGCCTCTTGAGGGAATCCTCTAGGGAGAAGCTCCCCCTCTCGATGATCATCAACGTCTTCGTGTAGAGTTCCTGAAAGAGGGTCTCCTTCCACCGTGTCCAGACATCCGGCCCGACGGCGCGCACATCGGCGAAGGTAAGGAGGTAGAGAAGATTCAACCTCCTTCTGTCGCCGACGGTTCTGGCAAAGTCTATGATGAATTTATCGTCGTGGAGGTCCCGGTGCTGTGCGCTGTCGGCGAGGATGAGGTGATGTCGCACAAGGAAGATTACGAGGTGTATATCCTCTTCGGAGAGACCGAGTCTGCTGCAGATATCGAGAGCGATGAGCGCCCCCTTGGCGGCATGACCCCTGCCGTGGGACTTTCCTATGTCGTGGAGGAGGATTGCGAGCTTGAGGATGTGATGACGGTCTGTCTCACTGTAGAGGGCCGAGAGGTTCGGGAAGTGTTCCCTGTAGTCCGTCGTCAGCATCTCCACCTCCCTTACCGCAAAGAGGGAGTGGATATCGACCGTATATATGTGGTAGAGGTCGTGCTGCATCCTGTAGGTAACCTCCTGGAACTCGGGGATGTATCTTCCGAGGACTCTCAACCGGTGCATCTCCTGTAAAGTGTCGAAAGCGTTCTTGCTGTTCAGGATGTTGAGGAAGGACTCGGCAACTGCCTTTGAGTGCCTGAATGCATCGCCTATCCTGTCACGGGACTTCAGGATGAGGTCGGTAGTGTGGCTGTCGATTCCC
>JBHHXU010000075.1:0-7121 GCA_046757185.1 Thermodesulfobacteriota bacterium | reverse complement strand
CGGCTCCGGGAACCAGAGCCTCTGAAAGTGTTTCTTGGCGAGGGTCATGGCGGCATCAAAACGGATGACGGGGAACTTTCGAGCCACGTCGAGGATCTTCTGAATGACCGCTTCCCGAACTTCGGGGTTGAGATAGTTCAACTGGGCCGTGTCGCACCACGGCATGCTGGTGCCGTCGTTGCCGTGGTAGATAAACCTCTCACTCCCGGACCACCGGTCAACACGCTTGAAGACGACGGCGGCATCACTCCGGTCGTAGTAGTGGTCTTCAAGAAGGATGCCGACACGTTCATCATGAGACAGATCGGGGCCGCTGAAGGTGTAGGAGGGGAAGGGAGCGTGGTCGAGAGAGATGAACCAGTCGGGATGCTCCATCACCCACCGGCCGTCGATGCCGACATGGTTGGGAACCATATCGCTCGCCATGCGGATACCGCGCTTCCAGGCCCTCTCCTTCAGGTTCTGGAACGCCTCTTCGCCCCCCAGGTCAGCCGCGATCTCATAGTCAAAGAGCGAATAGGCCGACGCCACAGCATCAGGGTTCCCGCACCGCTGTTTAATCGTCCTTGACGCCACACTCCGTTCCCAGAGTCCGATCAGCCAGAGACCCGATATCCCCCGCCGCGCAAGGGTATCGAGTTCCTCATCGGGGATCTGGTCGAGACGGTAGATATTCTCTTTATACTGCTTTGAGAGTTGGTCAAGCCAGACATAGGTATTCTTCGCCATCAGGACGAGACGGGGCATCCAGTCGCTATCGGGGCTGAAGGCCTCAACCTCCTTCTCCTGCCCGGCGAAGTTGTAGACGAGGGCGGGACCCGCGCCGAGCAACCCCATCTTCTCTTCTTCCGTTATCAGGTCGAGGCTGCTCAGGAGGCGATAGAGGTACTTCCCCAACAGGGCGCTCCATCGCTCACGGATGTACTCAAGCTGGCCGGGGAGGGAGTGGGGGACAGCTATCGCCGGACTTCGAAGCATATCGATCAGGTTCTGGTTCTCCGGCCCGAAGGGGGGTTGTGTCTCAAAGAACTCCTTGAAGCCGGCGGCAACCTCCGGATAGGCCGTCTCCTTTTCCAGTAACGTGTCGTTGAAGAGCTCCATATAGGACGTGCAGGCGGGGTTCATGTTGGTCAGCCACAGTATGATCATCTCCTCAAGGGCAATGAGACGATTGGGCACCCCTTCGGTCGTGCCCTTCAGGTAGGCATCGGCTGCGATCTCCCGCCTGTAGACCGCCACGGGGGGGAAGTCGTCAACAAACCTGAGGAGCGCCTTCTTCACCTCTTCCGCGCCCAGTCGCTCGGAGAGCCACTCCATCGCCTGCTCAACCACCTCGGGATTCTTCTGCTCACGGTAGAGGGCCACCACATGGTGGAGTATCTCGTCGATAAGCCCCATGGCATTGATGTGGCCTGCCCGCACCGCCTCTTCAGGGAAGCTGACCAGGTCGCGCTTCTCGTTCATCTTCCTGGCAAAAACCCGGGCGGCGTGAAAATTGGCGAAAATGACACGGCCGCTCATGGAAAAGAGGGTATCCGTAAACCGGTACCGGTCACGGGCCTCACGGGATATGTGGAACTCTACCGGTATATGGCACAACCTTTTCATACTATTACGCCCCCATTCTATGCACCTTTAAGTAGCCTTTCAGGTAAGATACCATGTCTGCAGATATCCTCAAGCTTTTTCTCTCAATCTACCGGAGGATCTGAACGGGAACCGTAATGTGAGACAGCGACTGCAAAAACGTTGAACATCCTTCGAGTTTTGTGTAATACTTATAGGTTACTAATTAACCTGGAGAGCTGAAAGGAGCCGGTTACCGTTATGAGGAAGACGAAGATTATCTGCACCATAGGGCCATCAACCGAGTCGTACGACATATTATTGGAGATGCATAACGCGGGGATGAACATTGCCCGGTTGAACATGTCCCATGGCGACCTCGGCTGGCACAAGAGGGTCATCAAACACATTAAGACAATCAATAAAAAGGCAAAATTTCCGACAGCAATCCTTCTGGACACCCAGGGGCCGGAGATACGGACGGGGAATATCAAATCCCACCTTAACCTGACAGACGGATCGGTCATCTCACTTACCGTCCGCGACGCGCTTGACGTGGAGGAGACCTCCATACATATCAACTACGACGACCTCATCAAATCGGTCTCTATCGGGGATAAGATTACCGTTGATAATGGGCTCATCAACATGGAGGTTCTTGAGAAGCATGAGAGGATACTGCGATGCAGGATCATAGACGGCGGGGTGCTGAAAGGCAAACGTCATGTGAACCTCCCCGGCATCAGGGTCAACCTCCCCGCCATTACTTCTAAGGACAGGGAGGATATCCTTTTCGGTCTTTCCCAAGAGGTGGACTTCATCGCCCTCTCCTTTGTCAGGGAGGCCCTGGACATCAGACATCTGAAGGAACTCCTCGGCGGCAAGGCGGATAAGATCAAGGTTATCGCCAAGATTGAAGACCAGGAGGGGGTGAGGAATATTGAAGAAATTGTGAAGGCAGCGGACGG
This sequence comes from Thermodesulfobacteriota bacterium, assembly GCA_046757185.1. Classification (GTDB taxonomy): domain Bacteria; phylum Desulfobacterota; class GWC2-55-46; order S146-70; family JAUXIU01; genus JBHHTR01. The sequence goes on along the minus strand of JBHHXU010000075.1, from coordinate 4,587 downwards.
AATCATGGTTGCGCGGGGGGATCTCGGGGTTGAAATCAATATTGAGGACCTCCCCAATGTGCAACGCACTATCGTGCGCCTCTGCGCCGAATACGGCAAGCGTGTCATCGTTGCCACCCACCTTCTGGAGTCGATGATTGAAAACCCGATCCCCACACGGGCGGAGGTGACGGATGTAGCTAATGCGGTATATGAGGAGGTCGATGCCGTGATGCTGTCCGGTGAAACGACCGTCGGCAAGTACCCTGTCAAATGCATTGCCCAGTTGGAAAAGATAGTCCTCAAATCGGAGACCCTCACCGGCCTGCGGTTTTCTCAATACCTTCGTAACGATTCAGACAAGCAGGCCCTTGCTCTCGCGGCCGTGAAGCTCGCGGAAGAGATCGTTGCAAAGGGGCTTGTGGTCTTTACCCGAAGGGGGGTGCTGGCAAACCTTCTTTCAAACTGCCGCCCCTTCAAGACGCCTATCTACGCCTTTACCAACGTTCCCCAGACACGACGAACCCTTATTCTGAGCAGGGGGGTATTCCCCTACAGGATCGACTTCAGTTCTGACCCAGAAAAAACCATCCAGACCGCCTTCAACATCCTAGTGAAACAGGAAGGCTTCACGCCGGGGGACAAGGTGGTGGTCATATCGGATGTCCTTGCCGGCGATGTGACCATGAATGCCATCCAGATAAGAGAGATTACCGACAACGACAATAACGCTTTTTTATTGCTTAGCGAACAGAGGACAGGAACACAATCCTTCCCGCAAGCGACATGAGCTGTCAATTATCTTTCTGATCTTTGAAGTGAGTTGTAATTTAATGGCTGATAGACAGGAACTACAAAGATTAAATCAAATTCACCAGTATGCACGGTTAAAGGCTTGCCCCCCTTGAGAGAGAGAACTCTGTATTAACTGTTGGATATTGTAGTCTTGAACCTTGGAGTTGTAGACGCTGCAAATCCTCTATGCTTCTCTAGTCATCCACCGCCCAACTCTCCCTGAGTATCTTCCATGTCCCCTCTTCCTTTACCAACTCAATAGCGGCTGAGTAGTCTTCCTCATGTGACTTGCCCTTGAGACCTTCCTCGGTCAACTTGCCGGTGACCACTACTCTTGCCGTATCGCCACTAACATCTGAGTTTGCAACCTTTACCGAATGCATGGTGGCCGACTGCATTCCACTGATCGCCCAGGCGAGGCTGCTCATATCCCCCGAAGTAATGGACTGTTTGAGTTTCTTTGACAGATAGATCCCCGCCTCTTCATAATTACCGGCGTCCAGGGCCCTCCAGAAGGCCATATAGACATCGGCGGGCTGCATGGAAGAGGAAGCACTCCTTCTCGATTTTATAGACCGCTGCTCCAGGGCGCCTCTGTATTCGGGCGGTACCTTGTAAATATCGTCAGCAAAATGAATTCCCCCCTTCTCGTCTTCCCATTTGTAGATATTGGCAGCTGTTGCCGAGTGGTTTGCATCCATTGAACCAACATCTAAGGAGGATTCCCCTGCCAGATCGGATGCAATCGTCTCAATATCACTCTCATCTATGGGGGCACCGAGACCCTTCATCTGCCTTACAATCACCAGCCACTCCTGACGAGTTTTATCTAACGCAAAGATACGATCCAATTTATCCGCCTTATGGCACATGCCGCAGATACGCTCCGTTTCCACTGAAACGATTGAGAGTGCTTCCCTCTGGTTACCGCCAATCATTAGCACGGCGGCAATGATGATAAAGACGCCTCTCCAGATAAAACTACTTTTACCAGTTCCCTTCATCACGAACCCTCCTTATGTGCCTTGTGCCACACCATTCCGATTTCCGGATGGAGTGACAAGACAGGAATATCTTATATCGATATTGTACGCAAGGAAAGCAGAAAATAGATGACATAAAGGGACGCTCATCAGTTCCACTTCTCTTTATACCTCTTCAATCCTGTAACCCCTCGAACCCAGGCCGAGTTTTTCCGCGTAAACGAGTTGAATCTCCCAGTCGATGACGGGGTGGACCCCCCGAAACTTGTCCCCGCCGGGCTCATGACCTGAAGTAAGGGCCGAGTTCCTGAAACCATCCTGGGCGTTGACAAGGTCTACCGACGCCTGGTCTATCGCCACCGGGTCCGTTGAGGCGAGTATGCCGATATCGGGGACGATGGGGGCATCAGTATGGCCGTAACAGTCGCAGAGGGGGGTCACCTGGTTGATGAAGTTTACATAAAGCGTTCGCCCCTCCTTCCCTCTGAGGGCCCCCTTGATATGCTCCACCATCTTCTCCTGGACCTTCGAGGCGCTCTCATTCCACTGTACTTTTATCGTCCCCTCGGGGCAGACCGCGATGCAGTGGCTGCACCCCGTGCAGAGCTTGTCGTCAATGACCGCCCTCCCCTCGAGGGAGATGGCATCGGCGGGGCAGTAGAGGGCGCACTCGCCGCAGGCGGTGCATTGTTCTTGACTGACTTTCGGCGCGCACTGCGAATGCTGGGCGAGCTTTCCCTCGCGGCTCGCACACCCCATGCCGACGTTCTTGAGGGCCCCTCCGAAACCGGTAAGCTCGTGGCACTTGAAGTGGGTGAGGACGACGAGACCGTCCGACGAGGCAATCTCACGGGCGATACTCACCTCTTTAAGGTGCCTGCCGCCAACCTCGACCCTCACGGCGCTCTCGCCACGAAGGCCGTCCGCGATGATTACGGGCGCACCTGCCACGGCAAAGTCAAAACCGTTCAGAATCGCCCGTTCGATATGGGTTGCCGAATTGGTTCTCTCCCCCACATAGAGGGTGTTGGTGTCCGTCAGGAAGGGGTGTGCGCCGGTCTGCCGTACCATCTCCACGATATGCCGTACAAAGACCGGTCTGATGTAGGCGGTATTGCCCCGTTCGCCGAAGTGGAGCTTTATCGCAACGAGGTGACCCTTCTTGAATTTCGCGGGGAGTCCCGTCCTGAAGAGGAGGTCGTCGAGCTTATGAAAGAGGTTCCTCTGTGTCGTCGCCCTGAAGTCTGCACGGTATACGGTGGATATCCCTTTCTCCATAACTCCTCTGCCCCGCCCTTATTCAGCAGTAATGTAAAACAATCCCGAATTATGCATTATACAACCCCAGAGCATAGAGAAAATAAGAAGAAGGAAGGTCTCTTCCTACAATATCAATACGGGTTGTTGCCCAAAGGTCATTTGCTACTTTAAGCCTATGTTTTTCATAGGTAGTACAAACGTAACTCGTTGATTTTTAAGAACTCATTCGAAAGCCTTGAAAGGCTTTTCTCCTTTTTTGTCAAAATGTGGATTTGGGCAACAGCCCGAATAGATTTTTATGGGTATACGCTTGACTGCCACTGCCACTATATCATGTATGCGCGATTTAATGTTGACCACCACGAATATTTTGTCCTTTAACGGGTCCGATATTCACCGCCTGTTGGATGAGGCGGTAAAACAACAAGCCACGCGATCTGGAGGTTCTGCGATTAAAGCGAAAGGCAAATTCGTCCAAATAATAATCCAAATGAGAAGGTCGTGGCGCACCTTGATGAGTTCCTTGAAGCCAACGTTTCAGCAAGGCGACCACTCGGTTAGCCAAAGGCAACAGATTTTCACCAACATCAGATGTCTTCCGGATAATACGATGTTTATAACCGGACAAAGACAGTTGGCTATATCCGTTCCAGCCATCTGTATGTACTTCGTTATCAGGTTGTATGCTGTCTTTAACCACTGGTATCAAGCTATTTCCCGAAGCATCTTTGACTTTATGAAAACGTATTCTTCCTATACGTTTGCCTTTTTCTTCTACCGCAACCAGCACCAACGTCTTGCCTTCAGCCCCTCGGCCCCATTTTCCAGGGCGTGGGCCTCCAGTATAAGTTTCATCGACTTGTACAGGGCCAATCAGCCGGTCGCGACCAGGACGAACCATAGCTATTCGCAATTTATGCAGCATAATCCCTATTGTTTCATATCTGTTAACACCCAATATTTGTTGAAGACTCAACGCACGAATACCATGTTTTTACTAACCACGTGCCATATGGCACGGAACCACACTCTCAATGGTATACGAGTATCTTGAAAGATGGTTCCTGCTATAACAGAAGCCCTAAATTTGCAGCGCTTACATCGGCACAACCCGTTTTGTATAATCCAAAATTCTCTATGATTACAGAGCGCGGACAGATAAATCCATTTGGCCACCGCACTTGATAAAGATATTCTCGGCACGCTTCTTCAGTTGTAAAACACTTTTCAAACTCACGTATGTCTTTAGGATAATCTTTCATATCCCCCATATACTATATATTGGGGGTGTGGCAGTCAAGGGTATAACCCTAAAAGCAAAAATACGTGACAAAGTTATTTACATCGCCTCCCAAGGTGCATTTGACTTCCCATCCTCCTCTATGCTACGCTATTACCTCAAATTAAAACCATGTAAAATTAATCGGTAACCCCAACAGTGCCGAGGCGGCTGGTAGCTGACCGGACGAGGTCTTTTTATGCAACGACCGGACTTTTACTTCGAAACACCGGTTTCGACATTACAGAATCAGAGATACAGGGCGTATACCCTTCAGAACTATAGGGATCT
>JBHHXU010000074.1:0-7189 GCA_046757185.1 Thermodesulfobacteriota bacterium | reverse complement strand
GCACAAGGGTATGGTTCGGGCTTCTTTATTTATGTGTTAATGGGACAGCAGTGTCATAATATATAAAAACCTTTCAGGCTGTCATCGTGGGGCCGCACTGTCCCGTCTTCATCCCTCTCTGCAGGAGGCCGTAAGCCCCCCTTCACTCGTGCACCTTCAGCACCGCCATGAATGCCTCCTGGGGCAGTTCCACCTTCCCCACCTGCTTCATCCTCTTCTTCCCCTCCCGCTGCTTCTCTATGAGCTTCCGCTTCCTCGTAATATCCCCTCCGTAACACTTGGCGGTCACGTTCTTCCTCAGGGCCTTTATGCTCTCCCTTGCTATCACCTTTCCCCCGATAGCGGCCTGGATGACCACCTCGTACATCTGCCGCGGTATAATCTCCCTCATCTTCTCAACCAGCTCCTTCCCCCTGTAGTACGCCTTCTCCCGTGGCACGATGACGGCGAGGGCATCGACGGGCTCACCGTTGACGAGGATATTCATTTTCACCAGGTCGGACCGCCGGTAGTCGAGGTACTCATAGTCCATCGACGCATACCCCTTGCTCAGGGTCTTGAGGCGGTCGTAGAAGTCGAGGACGACCTCGTTCAGGGGGATCTCGTACTCGATGGAGACCCTCTTTGATGAAAGGAAGCGCATCTCCCTCTGCACCCCCCTCCTCCCCTCACAGAGGGCCAGGAGAGGGCCGAGATAATCCGACGGGAGGTGGATGGTCGCCAGGATATACGGCTCCTCTATGCTCTCTATATACTGGGGGGTGGGGAGCTTTGCCGGGGTATCGACCTCTATCACCTCGCCGTCGCTCTTTTTCACCCTGTAGACGACGGTCGGCGCGGTGATGATGAGGTTCAGGCCGTACTCCCTCTCAAGCCTCTCCTGGATTATCTCCATGTGGAGGAGCCCCAGGAAGCCGCACCGGAAGCCGAAACCGAGGGCGAGGGAGGTCTCCGGCTCATAGGTAAAGGAGGCGTCGTTGAGCCTCAGCTTTTCAACCGCCTCCTTGAGGTCCTCGTACTGGGCGCTGTTGAGGGGATAGAGGCCGCTGAAGACCATGGGCTTCACCCTCTTGAAACCGGGGAGGGGGCTCTCCGTCGGATGGGCGACCTCCGTCATCGTATCGCCGATCTCCGTATCCCTCACCTCTTTTATGCCGGCGATAACGAAGCCAACCTCGCCGGCTGAGAGCCGGTCGACCGCCATCGGATGGGGGCCGTAAACACCCACCTTGTCCACCTCAAAGCTCTTGCCGGTGGCGAAGAACCGTATCTTCATACCCTTTTTCACCGAGCCGTCAAAGACCCTGATGAGGATGATGACCCCCTGATAGCTGTCGTACCAGCTGTCGAAGACGAGGGCCTTCAGCGGTTTTTCCGGCGAGCCCTCAGGGGGAGGGATCCTCTCGATAATCGCCTCACATATCCGGTCGATGCCTTTCCCCTCCTTCGCGCTGGCAAGGACGGCATCACTCGCGTCGATGCCGAGAATATCCTCTATCTCCCCCTTTACCCTCTCAGGCTCCGCTTGGGGGAGGTCTATCTTGTTGAGAACCGGAAATATCTCAAGCCCCAGATCCACCGCCGTATACATGTGGGCCACCGTCTGCGCCTCCACCCCCTGGGAGGCGTCGATAACGAGCATCGCCCCCTCACACGCGGCGAGACTCCTGGAAACCTCGTAGCTGAAATCGACATGGCCGGGGGTATCGATGAGGTTCAGGGTATACTCCTTGCCGTCGGCACCCTTATAGAGGAGCCGGGCCGTCTGGGCCTTTATGGTAATCCCCCGCTCCCTCTCCAGCTCCATCTTGTCGAGGAACTGGTCCACCTTCTCCCGCTTTGTTATGGCGCCGGTAAATTCAAGGAGCCGGTCGGAGAGGGTCGATTTTCCGTGGTCTATGTGGGCTATGATCGAAAAATTTCTGATATTGGTTAATGCCATTCTTCTTCCCGGCTGCGACTCTTTTGCGCCATCAAAACTGTCTCACTCCACCAGATCGAAGGCGTTCTTTATGTGCTCCACCTCATGGCCGTCATCGCGAACGACAATCCCCACCACATCAAACCGGGCAGCCGTGTTGAGGAGCCGCTTCTCCTTGAGATAGGTCAGGGCCGCCTTTACGAGCTGCCTCTGTTTTCTCCCGTCCACCGCAAGTTTCGGAGGCCCGAACTCTTTACTCCTCCTCGTCTTCACCTCAACGAAGACAATCGTCTTCCCGTCAAGGGCCACGATGTCGACTTCACCGCCACGACACCTGAAGTTCCTCTCGATGACCCTGTAGCCGGCCATCTTCAGGAGGTCCGCCGCAACCTCCTCCCCCCTCTTCCCCAGTGTAAGCCTCTCCGTCGTCATAAGAAATGGCAGAGCGTATACTTTCACTCACGATCTAGAGACATCGTTCACCCTCCACGCCCTTAAAGCTCTTCCTGTGGATGGGCGTGCTCCCCAGCCTTCCTAATGCCTCACGGTGCTCTTTTGTCCCGTACCCCCTGTTTCTGAGAAAGCCGTACTCAGGATAGAGCCTGCCGTAGGCGCCCATTATCCGGTCTCTGACCGTCTTGGCTACTATGGAGGCGGCGGCGATAGTGATACTCAGGGTATCCCCCCGGACAACAGGTTTTTGCGGTAGTGCCGATCTGATGGAAAAGGGGCCGTCAATGAGGAGGAAATGGGGCGCCGGCTGTAACTCCTCAACTGCGCGCTCCATCGCCAGGAGAGATGCACGATGAATATTGATCTCATCGATATGTGATGGCCATACGATGCCGACCCCGATTGCGAGCGCCTCTCTGTTGATCGATAAAAGTATGGTCTCCCTCTGGGCCGGCGTTAAGGCCTTTGAGTCCTTTATCCCCGGGTTGTCCGGTGGTGATGAGAAGAGCACCGCGGAAGCGACGACCGGTCCCGCCAGAGGCCCCCTGCCGGCCTCATCCACCCCCGCGATAAGCCTGTGCCCCTCTCGAAGAGCCTCGATCTCGTGCTGCTTCAACAGTTCCGATGCCCCACGGTTTCTACACTTTGTGGTGGTGACTCAACCGGTTTCGAGTCAAGGAGGAAAAAGACGTGATGTGCCTAGACCCGCTTGTCCTTTGCCTTAATCTTGGCGGCCTTACCCTTGAGGCCCCTCAGGTAGTAGAGCCGCGCCCTCCTGACAACCCCCTCGGAAAGGACCTTGATAGAATCAATGGCAGGGGAGTGAAGCGGGAATACTCTCTCAACACCCACACCGTACGACATCTTCCTCACCGTGAAGGTTGCCTTCGTGCCGCCTCCCCTTTTCCTGATTACCGTCCCCTCGAAGGCCTGGGTCCTCTCCTTGTCACCCTCTTTAATCTTCACGTTCACCCGTACCGTATCTCCAGATTTGAAGTCGGGGATATCCGTTTTCAGGTGCTGCCGTTCAATATCCTCAATCAATCCCACTGTAACACTACCTCCTTTTCTTATATCGCCTTTTTATGTCCCATACCTGGGTTCACCGCCTTCTCATAGAGGTCGGGCCGCCTCCTGGAGGTCCTTTTCCGGCTCTCCGTCCTTCTCCACTCCTCTATCGCCCCGTGGTCGCCTGAAAGGAGTACCGGAGGAACCCTCATGCCCCTGAAATCCTCGGGCCGCGTATAGTGGGGGAACTCCAGAAGGCCGTCGGAGAAGGACTCCTTCTCCGCGGAAGCCGCGCTCCCGAGCACACCGGGGATGAGCCGTGCCGCCGCCTCGATAAGCACCAGGGCGGGAATCTCTCCGCCCATGAGAACATAGTCGCCGATGGATATCTCCATATCGGCAAAGCCCCTTACCCTCTCATCGACCCCCTCGTACCGCCCGCAGACAATGAGCGCCTTATCGAAGCCGGCTATCTCACCGACCATCTCTTGACGCAACGGAACCCCCTGGGGGGTAACGAGGATAACCTTTTCATTGCCGCCACCCCGAATCGCCTCTATTCCCCTCACGATGGGCTCAACCTTCATGACCATCCCGACCCCGCCGCCATAGGGGGTATCGTCTGTACTCCTGTGTCTGTCACTGGTGTAGTCCCTGATGTTATGGAGCTGCACCTCCAGGAGACCCCTCTCTATCGCCCTTCCAACCAGCCCCTGCCTGAGGGGTGACTGAAAGTAATCGGGGAATATGGTCAGTATGTCAAACTTCATCAAGTTCTCCCTATCGTGGTCCTATGCGTTTCGTTTTATCACCGCCCTCACTACGGCAGGAGCCCCTCGAGGAGGCGAACAATTACCCTCTTTTTTGTTCTATCGATCTTTACCACCACATCCCTTATGGCAGGGATGAGCACCTCACCGAGGGGACCATCAACCTCGAAGACATCATTACCACCGGTTGAGAAAACCTGCTTTATCCTCCCCAGATGCGCCCCCTCATCGGTTTCGACCTCCATGCCGGCGAGTTCAAACCAGTAGTACTCACCGTCAGGAAGCTCCTCCAGCCGATCCTTCTCTATGAAAACCTCACTACCGACCAGTGAAGATGCCTCTTCCCTCGTATCGATATCGGCAAACTTAAGCAACACTACCCTCTTATGGGGCCTGCCGTGTACCACCCTGTGAGACAGCGTCCCCTCCTCCGATGCGATAGAGACAACATGCCACGCCTTGTCTTCATAATCGCCGTAGGGAAGAACCTTTATCTCCCCCCTCACCCCGTGAAGGCCGACTACCCTCCCCACGGCCAGGAGCCCCTTTCTACTCAATGATCTCCAGAACGGAACGTTTTTTCAGTTTGTTCGATGCGGCAGTCAGTATGGTCCTGATGGCCTGGGCCGTTCTCCCGTGCTTGCCGATGACCTTGCCGAGGTCCTCCTTGGCGACTGCCAATTCAATAACTGAGGTATTCTCCCCCTCGATCTCTGTAACGCGCACCTGGTCAGGATTGTCCACAAGGGCCCTTGCGATCTTCTCGATTAACTCTCTCATGACATCACCTCCAGTTATGAATTACCGTTTGGAAAAAGAGAAGAGAGACCGGATAGAGGCTCTCCCCGGGCTGTAGAGCACTTTCCATTACAACCGTACGTCACCTATACCGCAGCTTCCTTCACCTCGTTATTAAAGAGACCCACCTTCTTGAAGAGGGAATTCACCGTATCAGTCGGCTCTGCCCCCCTCCTGAGCCACTCATGTACCTTCTCACCCTTAACCTCAATCCTTGCCGGCTCGGTGTTCGGATCGTAGGTACCCACAATCTCCTTGAACCTTCCGTCCCGCGGTGATCGTGAATCAGCCACAACGATCCTGTAGAAGGGCCTCTTTTTCGCTCCACATCGCGCAAGCCGTATCTTTACCGCCATAAGAACCTGTCACCTCCCTGCTTATATGATTGTAATAGTTTTACTACTTATTGTATATTGAGCGTTTTACGCTTACTGCTCCATCACCTATTAAAGTCTACATGGATGAGAGGAGGTCCCTGGGATTGAGTTTCCGTCCCTGCATCCCCCCTTTCCTTAACCTCTTCATCATCTTGCGCATCTGCTCATACTGCTTCATGAGCTTATTGATTTCCTGCACCGATGTCCCGCTCCCCTTTGCAATTCTCTGTCTCCTTTTGGCGTTGAGGATTGCGGGCTTGAGGCGCTCCTTCATCGTCATGGAATCGATGATGGCCTCTACCCTGACGAGTTCCTTCTCATCCGGTTTGACGCCGTGGAGTTTCTGCATGTCCTTCATGCCGGGTATCATGGAGAGGATGCTCTCGAGGGTACCCATCTTCTTGATCTGTCCGAGCTGCTCTTTAAAATCAACAAGGGTAAAGGTATCCTTTCTTATCTTTTCCTCAAGCTCTTTCACCTTCTTCTCATCGACGGCGTCATAGGCCTTCTCGACGAGGGTGAGGACATCACCCATCCCGAGAATCCTCCCCGCCATCCGGTCGGGGTGAAACAGCTCAAACTCATCGACCTTCTCGCCGGTTCCGACAAACTTTATCGGTTTCCCGGTTGTCACCGCCATCGAGAGGGCGGCCCCCCCCCTCGCATCGCCATCCAGTTTCGTCAGCACCACACCCGTTATATCGAGGGCATCGTCAAACCCCTGTGCCGTATTGACGGCATCCTGTCCCGTCATACTGTCGGCGACAAAAAGTATCTCCCGCGGGTTGATGACCGATTTGATCGCGGAGAGCTCCTTCATCAGGGTCTCATCGATATGGAGGCGCCCCGCCGTATCGACGATAAGCGCATCGTACCCCTTCACGGTCGCAATACGGAGGGCCTCCCTGCAGATATCAACCGGATTTTGTGTGCTCTCCGACTCGAAGCAGTCTATTTTAATCGACTCCGCCAGCCTCTTTAACTGGAGTATGGCGGCCGGCCTGTAGACATCCACAGGAACAAGGAAGGGGGTCCTCCCCTTCGACTTGAGATACTTTGCCAGTTTTGCCGCGGTCGTCGTCTTTCCGGAGCCCTGAAGCCCCACCGCCATGATGGGGATCGGCGGGTTCCCCCCCAGGTCAAATCCGGCGGACGTTCCCCCCAGAAGGGCAATCAGTTCATCCTGTATCACCTTGATAAACTGCTGTGCCGGGGTCAGGCTCTCAAGGACCTCTTTGCCCATGGCCTTCTCCCTGACGGCATCGACGAAGTCCCTGGTGACCTTGAAGTTCACATCGGCTTCAAGGAGGGCCATTCGCACCTCCCTGAGCGCATCCTTTATATTCCCCTCAGAGAGCGTCCCCTGCCCCTTCAGCTTCTTAAAAACCCCGTTGAGTTTATCCCCAAGACCTTCAAACATAATAATATCCCTTAATGATGCCCCTTCTTTTTGAGAATTTAATACACCCTGGAGGAGAGTGGTGCAATTAAGCGTTTAATATTACGGGTAAATCTCACTTGATGTCAAGCGCTTTATTTCACCATCATAACAGGATGTAGATAAATAGCCACAGCCTGCCGTCGCCTTTACATAGAAAAAGGTGATGTGTTCTCATAATCGGCTGCTCGTTTAAGGGTTTTAGAGACTTTTGGACTGTTGTAGCAGGCAACAATGACTCAACACATACATCCGGTAATACGCTAACCACGGAGGGCATGGAGATGAAATGAATGTTTTCTGTAAAAAAACCTGAATATCCCGCAGAGCGCTCTGTCCCACGCCAAGATACAACTGATTGAACAGCCACGGAACCACACGGAAAGCCGCTGAATCTCATGCAAAGCCAGACAAACCCTTAGCT
>JBHHXU010000073.1:0-7259 GCA_046757185.1 Thermodesulfobacteriota bacterium | reverse complement strand
GTCGGGATAACGCGACCGTGCACGAAACACAACTACCTGGTCAAGGATATAAGAGACCTTGCGACGATCATCAAGAACGCCTTTCACATCGCCGTGACCGGCAGGCCCGGTCCCGTGCTGGTAGATATCCCGAAGGATGTCCTGACGGCATCGACGGAGTTTGCCTATCCTGAGAGGGCGGAGATGGTGAGTTACCGGCCCACCTACCGGGGGCATATAAAGCAGGTGAAGAAGGCCGTCGATTGCATCATGGATGCCAAGCGGCCGGTTATCTATGCCGGCGGCGGGGTGGTCCTCTCCGATGCGGCCACGGAGCTCCGCGCCCTCGCTGAAAGGCTCCACCTCCCCGCTACGACGACCCTCATGGGGCTTGGCGGTTTTCCGGGAACCCACCCCCTTTTCATGGGTATGCTCGGGATGCACGGAACCTACTGCGCCAACATGGCGGTGACGAATACGGACTGTCTCATTGCGGTCGGCGCCCGTTTCGACGACAGGGTTACCGGGAAGATAGACGAGTTTGCTCCCTATGCGAAGATCATACACATCGATATCGACCCCACGTCGATAAGCAAGAACGTCCAGGTCGATATCCCCATCGTTGGGGACATCAAACATGTCCTGAAGGAGATGCTCTCTCTCCTCGGGGGGGTAAAGGTAAGGAGCCGGAAGGCGGCCCTCTCCGAATGGGTGGGACAGGTAGACGAGTGGTCAAAGAGCCATAAGCTGTCGTATAAGAAGAACGGCAGGAAGATGAAGCCCCAGTATGTCATCGAGCGGTTGTATGAGCTGACAAAGGGGGATGCGATTATTACGACCGAGGTCGGCCAGAACCAGATGTGGGCGGCCCAGTTCTATCGCTTTGACCGCCCCCGCACCTTCCTCACTTCTGGGGGGCTCGGGACGATGGGATACGGCTTCCCGGCGGCAATCGGCGCCCAGGTCGCCTTCCCCGACAAGGTGGTTATCGACATTGCCGGTGACGGAAGCATACAGATGAATATCCAGGAGCTGGCGACCGCCGTCCAGTACCGCCTCCCCGTCAAGGTGGCCATCCTGAACAACAAGTTCCTCGGCATGGTGAGACAGTGGCAGGAGCTCTTCTACGAGGGGAGGTACTCGCAGACCTGCATGGAGGTCATGCCCGACTTCGTCAGGCTCGCCGAGGCGTACGGGGCGGTGGGGCTCAGGGCTGAAAAGCCGGGGGAGGTGGACAGGACGATAAAGAAAGCCCTTGCGGAGAAGAAGAGGCCGGTTATCATGGAGTTCCTCGTGGACAGGGAGGAGAACGTCTACCCCATGGTGCCGGCGGGTCAACCGATTAACAAGATGCTCCTGGTATAGGGTGTAAGGGAGTTCTCAATGCGTCATACCATATCAATCCTTGTCGATAACGAGTTCGGTGTCCTATCAAGGGTCTCCGGCCTCTTTTCGGGGAGGGGTTTCAATATTGAGAGCCTCTGCGTGGCGGAGACCCTCGACCCGAAGGTCTCCCTCATGACCATCGTTACGAGTGGAGATGAGCAGGTCATCGAGCAGATAACGAAGCAGCTCCACAAGCTGATCAATACCATTAAGGTGATCGACCTCACGGGGGAGGACTACCTCGAGAGGGAGCTGGCCATGATAAAGGTGAGCTCATCGAACGAGCATCGTGCCGAGATCCTGAGCATCGTGGACATCTTCAGGGCGAAGGTCGTTGACGTGAGTCCAAAAACCTATACGATAGAGATAACCGGCGACCAGGAGAAGATACGGGCCATAACGGAGCTCCTGCGACCCTTCGGCATCAAGGAGATGGCACGTACCGGCAAGATTGCCATGGCAAGGACACTGAAAACGGTTAAGTAGCAGAACAGAGCCCGACTGAGCTATTCCATCCAGGGAATCTGTACAGCGGGTATAAACGTGGAGGAGTGGAATGCAGGTATACTACGATAAAGACGTGAATCTGGAGATCATAAGAGGTAAAAAGGTTGCCGTCATCGGCTATGGAAGTCAGGGGCACGCCCATTCTCAGAACCTCAAGGAGAGCGGTGTCGATGTCGTGGTGGGGCTCAGGAGGGGAAGCGGTTCCTGGAAGAAGGCCGAGGGGGCGGGACTCTCAGTAAAGGAGGTGGGGCAGGCAGTAAGCGGCGCCGACGTGATCATGATACTGATCCCCGATGAGATGCAGGGAGATACCTTCAGAGACGAGATCGGGCCGAATCTTAAGAAGGGGGCCTATCTCGCCTTTGCCCACGGTTTTAACATCCATTTCGGCCAGATCGTCCCCGACAAGGATACCAACGTCTTCATGGTGGCCCCCAAGGGGCCCGGCCATCTGGTGCGGCACGAGTATGCCAGGGGGAACGGTGTGCCGACCCTTGTTGCAGTCCACCAGGATCCCGGGGGGGACACGAAGGAGGTGGCCCTTTCCTACGCCGGGGCCATCGGCGGCGGAAGGGCGGGCATTATTGAGACGAACTTCAAGGATGAGACGGAGACCGACCTCTTCGGCGAGCAGGCGGTCCTCTGCGGGGGGGTCACGGCCCTCATTACCGCCGGATACGAGACCCTCGTCGAGGCGGGATATCCCGAGGAGATGGCCTACTTCGAGTGCCTCCACGAGTTGAAGCTCATCGTCGACCTCATCTATGAGGGGGGGATCTCGAACATGAGGTATTCCATAAGCACCACCGCCCGGTATGGCGACCTCACGCGGGGACCCCGTATCGTAACGGATGAGACGAAGAAGGAGATGAAGAGGATACTGGATGAGATACAGAGCGGCGCCTTTGCGAGAGAGTGGATGGTTGAGAACAGGGTGAACAGGCCGGTCTTTACCGCCCTCAACAGGAAGGGAGATGAGCACCCCATCGAGGCTGTCGGTGCAAAACTGAGACAGATGATGCCGTGGCTCAAGAAGGGGAAGATCGTCGATAAGAGCAGGAACTAAACGGCAGGCAGAAGAGTGTCGTCATGCTCGGTATGGTAAAAATACCTACGACCCTAACACGGGGCATTCTGACCCCTTTTTTATTGGCACTTGATGGAGACAAGGATCGATGCGGATTCCAGTGGCGAGGGAGGGTTACCCCTTTATTTTACTTTCCGTCGCTGTTATAATAATTTTTTCTATTTTCTACAACACGATCCTGTTTGCGCTTTCGCTCTGTCTCACCCTCTTCATCATCTCCTTTTTTCGAGACCCTGAGAGGGAATTGCCCGATGTGCCGAACTCATTTGTGGCGCCGGCGGACGGCAAGGTCATCAAGGTTGATACGGTGCGGGAGGAGAGGTTCCTTGGTGAGGATGCTTTACGGATATGCATCTTCATGAACCTCTTTAATGTCCATGTGAACAGGGCCCCGGCGTCGGGGAGGGTGGCAGGGGTCGCCTACAACCACGGGAGGTTCTTCTCCGCCAACCTCGACAAGGCCTCGTTGGAGAATGAACAGAACGCCCTCCTGATTGAGACAGAAGAGGGGAGACGGTTCGTTGTCGTTCAGATTGCGGGTCTCGTGGCGAGACGTATCGTCTGCTACGTCAGAGAAGGTGACGCCGTCGAGAGGGGGAAGCGGTTCGGCATGATACGGTTCGGTTCCCGGCTGGATGTCTATCTCCCCACGGACTCTGTCATCACGGTAAAGGTAGGTGACAGGGTAAAGGCGGGTGCCTCTCTTCTCGGGGTATGGGGGACATAAACTATGCTGGATAATGAGATAGAGGGCTCAAAGAAGGAGCGGGGCAAAAGGAGGGGGAGGGGGGTCCGTAAGGGGGTCTATCTCCTCCCCAACCTCATAACGTCGGCAAGCCTCCTGAGCGGCTTTTACTCAATCATTGCCTGCCTCGACGGCAGGTTTGAGCGGGCGGCTGTCGCCATTCTCGTCTCTGCGGTTCTTGATGCCCTCGATGGGCGTGTGGCGAGACTGACGAAGACGAGCAGCAAGTTCGGTGTGGAGTACGACTCCCTCTCCGACCTTGTCGCCTTTGGTATTGCGCCGGGGGTGCTCATATTTACCTGGGCGCTGAAGCCGTTCGGGAGGTACGGCTGGCTGGCGGCCTTCCTCTACGTTGTCTGCGGTGCCCTGAGGCTTGCGAGGTTCAATGTCCAGATTACCACGGTTGAGAGCAGGAACTTTAAGGGATTGCCCATACCGGCGGCCGCCATCCTCGTGGCGTCGACGGTTCTCCTCTTCTTCTACATAGGACAGGAGGAGATAACAAAGCATATTACCGTTCTGATCATGGTCTATTCACTGGCTTACCTCATGGTCAGCAGCGTGCACTACTACAGTTTCAAGGAGCTTAATCTCTCGAAGAGGATGCCCTTCAGATTCCTCGTGGGGCTCGTCCTCGTCCTGATAGTGGTGGCCGCCGAGCCGTCAGTGATGATTTTTGTCCTCGCCTTAGCCTATGTCGTTTCCGGTCCGGTGATGACCCTCGTCAGCAGGAGAAAGGGGGCGACGGCGCAGGATAGTCATGTGAAGAGCGATGAAAGGCGGTCACATACGGGTGGTGTGAAACATGGATAACAGGGTAAGGATATTTGATACGACCCTCCGGGACGGCGAGCAGTCCCCGGGGGCGTCGATGAATGTGGAGGAGAAGCTGATTATCGCACGCCAGCTCGCAAAGCTCGGTGTCGATATCATCGAGGCCGGTTTCGCCTTCAGTTCACCCGGCGACTTCGAGGCGGTGCAGCGGATATCCCATGAGGTGGAGGGTCCCGTCATATGCAGCCTTGCGAGGGCAAAGCCGGAGGATATCGATTCGGCATGGGAGGCGTTAAAAGGTGCCCAAAGGCCGAGGATCCACACCTTCATCTCCACCTCCGACATTCACCTGAAGCATCAGTTCAAGATGACGAGGGACGAGGCCCTCACGAGGGCGGTTGAGATGGTGGAGAGGGCGCGGGGGTATGTGGAGGATGTGGAGTTCTCCCCCATGGATGCCTCGAGGAGCGATACTCCCTACCTCTATGAGGTGATCGAGGCGGTCATAGAGGCGGGCGCCTCAACGGTCAATATCCCCGACACCGTCGGGTATGCCCTTCCCGACGAGTTCGGTGCGCTCATTCGAGGGATCGTGACGAATGTTCCCAATGCGGGGGGTGCGATCATCTCTGTCCATTGTCATAATGACCTCGGCCTGGCCGTGGCGAACTCCCTTGCGGCGGTCGTGAACGGGGCGAGACAGGTGGAGTGCACGATCAACGGGATCGGCGAGCGGGCAGGGAACGCCTCCATGGAGGAGCTGGTTATGATCCTCCGTACGAGAAGGGACCTGGTGGCTCTCGATACGGGGATTGTCTCTGAACAGATATATCCTGCGAGCAGGCTCGTGAGCAGCATCACGGGGATAACGGTACAGCCGAACAAGGCCGTCGTCGGTGACAACGCCTTCGCCCACGAGTCCGGCATACACCAGGACGGGCTCCTGAAGGAGAAGGTGACCTACGAGATCATGCGGCCCGAATCGGTGGGCCTCTCCCACTCCACCCTCGTCATGGGGAAGCACTCCGGACGTCACGCCTTCAAGGAGAGGCTCAGGGAACTCGGCTATGACCTCAACGAAGAGAGCCTCAACAAGGCATTCAACCGGTTCAAGAAGGTGGCGGACAAGAAGAAGGAGATCTTCGATGAGGATATTGAGGCCATCGTCGCCGATGAGGTGCTGAGGATCGAGGTGGCGGAGCAGTACCGCCTCATCGATCTCAAGGTGTCGAGCGGTACCGGCATTGTCCCCACGGCGGAGATAACGATGGAGGTCAAGGGGAAGCAGATGAGTGAGACGGGTACGGGGGACGGCCCTGTCGATGCCGTCTTTAAGACCATAAAGTCACTGACATCAACGAAGAGCGTCCTCCTCAAGTACTCGGTCAACGCCATAACGGGTGGGACCGATGCCCAGGGGGAGGTCGGCGTAAGACTCAAGGAGGGTGACCATATCGTCCTCGGACAGGGCGCCCATACCGACATAATCGTCGCCAGTGCCAAGGCGTACATCAACGCCCTGAACAAGCTCGATTACAGGAAGAGCGAGAAGAGGGAGAGGGTCGTCTGATGGGGATGACGATAACGGAGAAGATACTGGCGCGCCACGCCGGTCTGAAGGTGGTGGAGCCGGGCCGGCTCATCAATGCGAAGGTTGACATTGCCCTCGGAAACGATATCACGGCCCCCATTGCCATCAGGGAGTTCAAACGGATCGGCGCGAAGAGGGTCTTCAACAGGAACCGGGTCGTCCTCGTCCCCGACCACTTCACGCCGAACAAGGACATCAAGTCGGCCGAGCAGTGCAGGATACTGCGGGAGTTTGCCAGGGAGCAGAAACTGACCCATTACTATGATGGTGGTGACGTCGGGGTAGAGCACGCTCTGTTGCCTGAAAAGGGGGTGGTTGTGCCGGGGGATGTCGTTATCGGCGCCGACAGTCATACCTGCACCTACGGGGCCCTGGGGGCCTTCTCTACGGGGGTCGGCTCTACCGACCTCGCCGCCGCGATGGTGACGGGCGAGGTCTGGTTCAAGGTTCCCGAGTCGATAAAGTTTGTCATGAAGGGAAGGATTAACCGGTGGGTCTCGGGGAAGGACCTCATCCTCCGCATCATCGGCGATATCGGCGTTGACGGCGCCCTCTACAGGGCGATGGAGTTCTGCGGGCCGGCGGTCAGGAAGCTCTCCATGGAGAGCCGCCTCTCCATGTGCAATATGGCGATTGAGGCGGGCGGCAAGAGCGGGATCATTGCACCCGATGATGTTACAGAGGCGTATGTGGCCCCGAGGGCCGAACGGCGGTACCGATTCTATGCAAGCGATGAGGATGCCCGTTATTGCGATGTACGGGAGTACGACTGCTCGAAGCTTGAGCCCCAGGTGGCCTTCCCGCCCCTTCCGGAGAACACGAGGAGTGTCTCCGATGCCGGCAACATCTCCATCGACCAGGTCGTTATCGGCTCCTGCACCAACGGCAGGATCGAGGATTTGAGGATATCGGCGAAGGTTCTCAAGGGGAAGAAGGTCTCTCCCAATGTGAGGCTCATCATCATCCCTACGACGCCGCTTATCTATAAGCAGGCCATGGATGAGGGGCTCTTTGATATCTATCTCAATGCCGGGGCGATCATCAGTCCGCCGACGTGCGGTCCCTGCCTCGGCGGTCACATGGGCATCCTCGCGGAGGGGGAGCGGGCCCTGGCAACGACGAACAGGAACTTCGTGGGGAGGATGGGCCATCCGAAGAGCGAGGTCTACCTCGCCAACCCGGCGGTTGCC